>JBPCNB010000265.1:0-1609 GCA_051001675.1 Nitrososphaeraceae archaeon
CAATCATCTACCTTTCTAAGTTAAGCAACCTGGCCATGGCCGAAACCTAACTACAAAAGAAGTAGTTCGGGTATTGACCATTGTAAAAAGTAATCCATTGTCATCTATTGAAGGTAGAAGAGCTAAAAAGGTTATTGAATATTTTGGACTCGGAAGTAGAAGAAAATAAATTTGCTATTTCACTACTATGAAAAACTAAGAAGTGCAAAATCAATTTTAGAAGGATGGAACACGACATCCAAAGAGGTAAAGTAAGAATTCTTTAGATGAAAAAGAAAGATTACAAACCTGATAGGTTTCCACGACAACGGATAAACTTATCTAAAAATTCATGAAATCGCCAAGATGCTGGATGGTGCTGTTTAAAGCGAACGGATTTTGCTGAATAAGAAAAAATATTGGACGCTCTAAGCTATCCTAGTGAGATATGCCTTGAGGTTTGTTAGAATCTGGAATTGACGCTTAGGACGTCATATTGCCAGACGTCATATTGCCGCCCATTGCTGTCATATTGTCGCCTGTCATGGTCATATTGTCGCCTGTCATGTTCTGGGCTAATGCTGTGGTAACTGTGACCGGACCGACAACTGCTGCTATTCCAAATGCCGCAACAATTGCAACTGCTGCTAACAAGATTTTTGTATTCATTGCATTAAAAGCTAAGCAATACAGTATATAAGAATTTACAATAACAATGACATCACTTATTACTTCTTTCGTTTCATTTCTTACATATAACCCCGAAAAAATAGATAAAAAAAAGCAGTTCAGATCATCTTAAGTAAATTTAATAGAATTCATCAATAATACCTGATTCGCCGCACGTTAGGTTCTAGAACACCCCTAGTTATAACAATGTAATTGTCCTTCAAAGAATAGTAATAGAATTGCTTATTTCTACTCGTGGTTGATCAACTTTACAATCGAGGAGAGTAACAAACCTCTCACAGCACTCGCAAAGTAGGGGGCAAGAATTAAAACAGAATACAAAGAAATGTTAGTAATGATGAGATCAGAATAATAGAAAAGCTGCAGAACGTATGTTCTAGTCTCGGCACACTTTGGCAAAAGTGCAATGTAAGTATATAAGTTATAATGCAGCTAAGAAAAGTGGATGTTTTCAAAACTACTAGTCCCTGTAGACGGCTCTGAAAATTCGTTCCGGGCTTTAGAAGCAGCCATTTTACTTTCTAAGAGAATAGAGGCTCACATAACAGCTCTACATGTCATGGGAAAGCCTCCAACTGTTTACATTCATCCACAAAAAGAGTTGGAAACCTTACTGAAGAATTATAGAATACAATCAGAACAAATTCTAGAAAAATGTGAAGAGTTAGGCAACAATAATGGGGTAGAAATTAAGACAGTCATTATCGAAGGGGACGTCGCATCAAAAATAATTCAGTATGCTGCGAAGGAGATATTTGATATGGTAGTAATGGGTCATAGAGGATCAGGAAGATTCAAGGAAATGGTTCTGGGAAGCGTATCTGAGAAAGTTTTACATCAGACAAAGAGTTCTGTGCTAATAGTCAGATGAATTTGCAAATGCTAATTTAGAGTCACCTCCATAGACACCCAGGATGCAGGCATATAGGACTGTACGCTC
>JBPCNB010000266.1:0-4171 GCA_051001675.1 Nitrososphaeraceae archaeon
AGAGCTGGGGGGCTCAGGATTGAAATCACTGCCCACAATCGAAATGCTTCAGCAAATTGTAAATCTTACGTCCTAAAATCAACCTTCATCGAAATGTTTAACCAAATGATTGCGCTGAAGCTTTTAATATCTTCTTCCGGTGTACTAAAGAGTTAAAATATGTCATCACCTTCAACTAGATCCTCTTCATTATCTTTTCAAACACCTTCAAGAAGTAACCAGAAGTATTCGCCAGAGAATAAAAAACTATTTTCCTCTTCCGCAAGTGAGCTACCTGAAAATAAACCCGCCATGTTATTATCTGCAGTTTATTCTGGCGAGGAACAGAAAGTCTATCTCAAATTTTACAACGATGACGATCAGGGTATATTTTTTTGGAGTGACAGGACGAATCATAAACCATATTGCTACACGAAAATGGAATATCTGGACGACGCGGAAAAAATCATTCAGAAGGAGAAAAAATATTCCTCTCAAAGAATTAAGAAAATGGATCTAATAGCTGACAAAGAAATAGAGCTTCTGAAAATAATTGCTCCCGACCCACTTTCCATTGGAGGGACTGATAACAGTTTCAGAGAAAAGGTAAAGTCCTGGGAGGCTGACATAAGGTATCATGAAAATTACATGTATGACACAGGACTTATTCCTGGAGTTTACTATATTAGAACGGGTCAATTGATTACCAGATTCGAGCAGCCTATCTCCAACAAGGTTCAAGAAGAACTTAGCAAGTTGATATGGAACAAGCTCGGCCAAGAGGCAGGACAAGTAGAAACCGAACAGTACAAGGATTTTATCCAAGAATGGGCCAACCTTCTAAATCAACCCATTCCCGACATTAAACGAGTCTCAATAGATATTGAGGTTGAGTCGGAAGAAGGCAGGATGCCCAATGCTCGAGAACATGATAGGCGGGTCATTGCTGTTGGCTTTTGTGGAAGTGACGGCTTTAGAAAAGTCCTCGTACTAGAGCCAGAAGAAAGCAAAAACAAGGCTAATGGTACCACGGCAGATTTTTTTATTCCAGAAGCCCAGACGTGCAAGACAGAGAAGGAACTATTACAAGAGACCTTTAGTATAATCGGTAATTATCCAATTCTTCTTACCTATAACGGAGACGATTTTGACTTGCCTTATCTTTACGCTAGAGCGCAGGATCCAGCTATAGATCCTGTCAATAGATCATCAATTTCTAAGGAAGACATTCCAATTATCATGAGAAGAGAGAGCTTCGTCGAAAGAGGAATACAAGCTGAACCTGTTCAAATTAAGAATGGAATACATATTGATCTCTTTAGAACTTTTCAGAACAGATCTGTCCAGATTTACGCTTTCAGTCACAAATATTCAGAATTCACTCTTAATGCGATTTCTGAGGCTCTTCTTAACGACAGTAAATTTGATTTTGAGGGTGATATAAGCGAACTTTCTGCGGAAACCTTGGCCCAATATTGTATGAAGGACGCCGATCTCACCTTCAGGCTGACTAGTTTTAATGACAATCTGTTAATGAAGCTTCTTATTGTTATTTCCCGCATTGGTAGATTGCCCATTGACGACATTGCTCGTTTTGGCGTAAACCAATGGATACGGGGAATGTTGTACTATGAACATCGTCATAGAAATGCCCTCATTCCACGTCGTGACGAATTGCAAGCAAAAGGCACGGCGTCTACTACCGCAATCATAAAGGAAAAAAAATATCGTGGCGGACTGGTAGTGGAACCTACACTGGGTATACATTTTAATGTTATAGTCGTGGATTTTGCTAGTCTGTATCCAAGCATCATTAAGGTACATAATCTCTCATATGAAACTGTAAATTGTGCTCATCAGGGTTGCAGGGACGATGCAAGACAGCGCATACAAGGGACCTCACACTGGAAATGTAAGAAGCGAAGAGGCTTAACTTCACTTCTAATAGGATCGTTGCGCGACCTTAGAGTCAACTATTACAAACATCTGTCAAAGGATAAAGCGCTAACCAGCGAAGAAAGACAACTTTACAACGTGGTTAGTCAGGCCATTAAAGTTATTCTTAATGCAAGTTACGGAGTCATGGGTGCAGAGATATTCCCATTATATTGCTTACCGGTAGCAGATGCTACGGCTGCAATTGGCCGAACTACTACTATGGCAACTATCCAGAAGTGTAAGGAGACAGGGATTGATGTCATATACGGTGATACTGATTCTCTGTTCTTGCGCAATCCTTCTCCCGCAAGTGTTGAAGAAATCTCTTTCTGGGCGAGGACCAATTTGGGGATTGACCTTGAAATCGACAAGCATTATAGGTATATTGTCTTTAGCGAATTAAAGAAAAACTACCTAGGCGTGCTGTCAGATGGCACTGTGGATGTGAAAGGGCTAACGGGAAAGAAGTCCCATACACCACCTTTCATAAGAACGGCGTTTTATAGTATTTTGACCATCTTAAGCAAGGTAAATTCTGAAAAAGATTTTGAAACTGCTAGGGAGAAAATTAAAAACATAATACAGGAAAATGCTACCAACCTAGAGCTTCGTAAGCTTTCACAAGAAGACCTTAGTTTCAATGTAATGGTAAACAAGTCTCCCAATAAGTATGGCAAGAAAATTTCTGGGACAATTTCAACTGAGACATCTCTTGACGGTAGAGAAAACAGAAACATGGCAAGTTATAAAGGGTTGCCACAACATATCAAAGCCGCAAAGTTATTAGCTGATATAGGAAAAGAAATTAAAGCTGGAGATATTATCTCGTATGTAAAAACTAGAACTGTAGATGGGGTAAAGCCTGTCGGTCTAGCGAAACCCGAAGAGATAGATACAGAAAAATATCTTGAAACTATGGAGGCAACATTTGACCAAGTACTCTCATCTTTGAACTTTAACTTCAAATCACTTCTTGGCAAGCCACGACAATCAAATCTGGATGAGCTGTTTTGGAGCAGATAAATGTATTTATTTTAGATTGTATATCTTCTTGTCACTGTAGAAGATATCCTGCCAAATTACAGATTTTGTGATGTTTAAATGGTGAAGTTTATTTCTGAGAAATCGTGTCGTACTTTGATTAGCCTTTCAGTCAAATTACTATGAGTCATTTCCGATTGATTGGATGTAGCGGCTATCATCACATCTATAGTCTTTATCATGTCTGTAGCCATATTATTTATGCTGAACTTGTTAGTCAGGTTTATTCTTATTGTCTGGAACAAGTGGACGCATTATTCTAATGTAGGAATATTTAGAAGTGCATATGAACGGTCACTTAATTCACTTCTTATATTTGACATCCAAACTGCTCAACAACTCGTCAAATTCGTCAAATTTGTCAAATTCGTCAGATTCGTCAGATGGTCTTGTTTGAATTCAAAAGATAGCACAAACAGTGTAGTGTAGCGCTACTGTTGGATAAAAGCGTGACTCACCATTGATATGTATTTTGAGGAAGGAAAAACTACCCACAATAAATGCAGACTGCATGGAAATCAGAAAGAGAGCAGCCACACTAATTCATTATATTGATAATACATTCTTCCGACCCATGATTCTCTTTAGTGTTGAAGAATCGAGGGGAAGCTCCTGTGTCTTTATTGTTCAGCAAGGTCCCAGGAACAATTGACACCCAAGCCTAAACAAATAACACGATTGACTACACTTAATGATCGTAAGTTATCTGAAGTATAGAGAATTTGTCATTAGAGTAGATTTTGGTCAGTGACTCATTATTAGTGATTTCTTCAGGAGTTTTGCTGTTGTACACTATAACATAAGCATGGTCTTGTGGTTGATTTTTTAAAGCAGTAATTTGATGTTCCCAGTATGTATGGCAATTGTACTCGCAGGTAGAAGGCTTGTAAGTTCTATTACCTTCAAGCCTGCTTTCCATCCAGTTTACGAGATATTTTTTTCCAAGGATTGTTGCATCCGATTCTGTATTTTCATTTATCCAGGATATAGTTGGTAAGATCTTTTCATTATGCTTAATCCTGAAAACTGTAAAATCATCTTCAGAATAGACTTTATCCAATAAACTGTTATCAATGTCTTTGGGATACTTGTTTTCTCCGCTTATTATGAAGTATCCATTATCATGCTGATTGCTTACATCAAGAACAGGGTCTTCGGAATTCAAAGAAAATCTGAATACTCTGTCGTCAGTAAGATAGATTTGCATCCATCC
>JBPCNB010000267.1:0-8691 GCA_051001675.1 Nitrososphaeraceae archaeon
CGGTGCAAATCAACCAAGCAAACCAATTACAATGCCAGCTGAACCTGGAGAATACAAATACTTCTGTACATTGCATCCATTCTTAGTGGGTACAGTTACAGTACAGTAGCAACCACTTTTTTTTCTCATTAAATAGGCCTCACTCACGATAGCCCTCGTGAGAGCCAATCCGCTATTTTGAGCATATGATCAGAAAAAGAGTACTTGAGAGATTAGTAATAGAGGAATCAATGGAAAGCAAAACTGCATCGGATTGACATCTGCAGTAGCAGCCGGGCATGGTTTTGTCCTTGGCGGACTTAACAGACACTCCTATCCTCTATCACTTGTAATGTAGTAGACATTACAATATATGAATATTGACGGGTATTTAGCAAAACTGGAAGTTCTTTTGCACATATTGTACGTCTTCCCTCAATATGCTCTGACATACAGATCAAGAAAAGAGGTTATGAGTATTTAATAGCACAGCTTCGAAATATAGTAAGTTTTGTCTCCATTTTCTAACAAAACTAATCTTGCTTCACATAATCGCCAACCTAGATTGGAAAAAATTCTGTCAATGGAAGAATATATACGAAAAAAGATTATCAATAGATTAAGGTGAATATTGAAAACAACCCTTCAAAGACAGTTATTTCTTTGATAAGCAGAAGCATAAAGCCAGGGTATGAAAAAGAGTACGACGACTGGCTTCGACGTTTTTTAGCATTTGAAAGAAGGGCTCTGGGATATCTTGGAACGACCGTCGTACTCCCTGGTGGTACAAGCTCCAATATACGGTACTTTATCCGTCGCTTTACTGACAGGGCCTCAATGGAGATATGGGATAACTCACCAGATGTCCAAAAGCTACTAAATGAGGCGAACAGGTATTCTACAAGACACTACGAGACGGCTACGGGCCTGGAAACATGGTTTGTGCTCCCTGACTTAAAAACAGTAGTGCCACCTAGGTGGAAAATGGCAATCGTTGTTTTCATTGCAGCGTATACAACTAGCTTGCTGTCACGATCTTTTCTTAATCCTGTATTAATTGAGTGGCCGCTAATAGCCTCTACCATTATTTCTACTACAATTCTAGTAGTCTCGCTAACTTATTTTGCATTGCCTGTATTAAGCCGACTTTTGAGACGATGGCTTTATCCAGGAAGCTAGTGACTTATCAGTTTTTCCTCCGGTATACATCCTCCTCGAGATCCTTCTAAGCATTCTCTTTTATTACGCTCCATAATAGCGATAAATACGGCTACTTTATAGGTGTATTCGACAACCATTCTTTAGCCGCCGAGACTTCATCATAGTCTAATTCGTGACCAGAATTCTTTTGCCAGTGTAAGACTACGTTTGCTCCAGCCTTTTTGAACAAACCAAAAAGCATTTCAGTCTGTTCCCTAGGAACTATAGGATCGTTTTCTCCCGCGCCCAAAAAAATATTCTTCATTGAAAGGTTTGGAACTTTCTCAGGCATGAATGGTATCATAGCACGAAATAGAACAGCCGAGGACATAACTTCTGAACGAAGTAACAGCAAACTAGATGTTATATTTGATCCATTTGAATAGCCAATAGAAATCACATATCTTAAATCAAAAGCATATACTTTTGATCCCTTTTCTACAAAATCTGCAAGTTCATGAGTTCGATACTTTAAGTCTTCGATATCAAAAACGCCCTCAGCCAATCTACGAAAGAAACGAGGCATACCTGATTCTAGCACTTTTCCACGCGGACTAAGTATTGCGGCTCTTGGAAACAATTCTCGGCCTAGTGGTATTAGATCTTGTTCATTACCTCCCGTCCCATGCAATAAAAGCAAAGTAATTTGATCCGATCTATTCGCTGCAGGAATAAATTGATGAATGAATCCTAGTTCTGATGATGATCTTTTTCTCGTATTGCTACTCAATTATATTCCTCTTTTTTTATAATTTTGGTGGCAACCATCAACTACATGACACGTTTCAACCGTTTTTCCGTTCTGAATGCGGTATATACCTACGCCTCTGTAGTTAATTATTTTATTAGTTTGACGAGTGTCAGAGGTACTTGCTTTTGGTGTCAATGATCCTTTCCAATATGAGCCTGATGATGAAATCATTGCCTCTACCACGTAATTCAAGTCATCTAATTTATTTAAAGAATTCTTAAGGTCATTCTGTGCTCCAGCAACTCCCATTCCAGGGAGCCCATATAAGCAGATTGACCATCATCGAGTAATCTGGGGCTATTATTTCATCAAATATTGCTTCATTCTTGTTATTGTATGCTTCAAAGTAGCGTTGAATAATTGCCTTATTGATTTCGACTTGTGACATTTTATTACTCGTATTCAAAGTGATATAATACACTCCATTCATTTATTATTAAATTGGCGGGTTACCAAATTAATAACTTCCAAATTTAATATCATCAAGAATAAAAAACATTTATCAAGCAATAAGGAAGTAGGATCGGATGACAATGATTAATCAAAACTTGCAATTTGTGGGTTTTTTTAATAACTTAGATGACTCGGTTGATATATAGAATATATTCTATAATGAGGAAATCTCAAACCACAGTTTATTATTTCTGTTGCCAAGACCAAATGTTTTAGGTAAATTTGTAATTTTGGATGTGAATCTTGTGGCATCAAATAGATAAAATACGTGGCGGCGATGAAATCTCAATCCTATGATTTCCCCAAAAAATTTTAACTTTGTGTCCAGGGAAATTGCTTATATTTTTTATAGTATTCAACTAATCCGCCATCTGACAACATCTGGCGCAAAAATTGTGGCACTTCTCTAGCACGAAATGTTTCATTAGTTCTAACATTTTCAACAACAAGCTTTGTTACATCTACCTTAAGCTCATCTCCCTGATTTATTTTCCCTTTTAGTTCTGGTATTTCAAGTGCCGGCAATCCAATCGTATAGGCATTCCTATAGAAGATACGTGCAAAACTTTCAGCAACAACTGCATAAATTCCAGCATATTTTAGAGCTACTGGAGCTTGCTCTCTACTAGAGCCCCCTCCAAAGTTTCGGCCAGCTATTATTATATCGCCCTTGGAGATTTTCTTGTGAAAATCTGGGTCGAATCCATACATGGCATACTTTGCCATTTCATAAGGATCGTTAGTTCTACTCTTGAATCTAAAAGGTATAATTATATCTGTGTTAATATTATCTCCAAATACCCAAGCTTTTCCTTTTGAAATGCTAGGAATAATAACTGGCGGATCACTCATAGTCAAAAGTACCTCCTCGGGTCGGCAATTTTTCCTTCTATTGCAGACGCTGCTACTGTAGCTGGGGATGCAAGGTATACTTTTGATGAAAGTGCACCCATTCGGCCAACAAAATTCCGTGACGATGAAGATATACAGATCTCATTTTCTCCTAATGCGCCAAGATGAGTTCCAACACACGCTCCACATGTAGCGTTAGTAAAAACTGCTCCTGCTTCAAGGTAAATTTCTACATATCCTCGCCTAATTGCATCTTCATATACCCTGACAGATGCAGGAGTAACCACACACCTTGTATTTTTATGAACTTTCCTTCCCCTTAGTATGCGCGCTGCTATCTCGAGGTCCTCGATTCTACCATTTGTAGACGAGCCTATAAAGGCCTGGTCAACTTCTACATTTTCTAATTCGTCAACTGAATGTACTATATCTATATGATCTGGACCTGAAACACACGGTTCTATCTTATTGCATTCTATTTCAAATTCGTCAAGGTATTCAGCGGAATTACCAGAATGTATTTCAATTTGTTTCATATAAGAGTTATCGCTGCTGCTGTTATTATTCATTCTAGGATTTTCATCAAGATAATTTCTTGCTATGAGATCAACTGGAAATACAGATATCTTGACCCCGCACTCCATTGACGCATTGCTGATACAGGCTCTAGAATCCATGCTGAATTGGTTTCTTATGTCTTCATTTGAAAACTTCCATTCTAGCGCCTTATAATTAGCACCGTCCTCACCTACTTTTCCGATAGAATCCAAAATTAAATCTCGAGCAAATACGCCCTTATTAAAAATACCCGATATGTTGATCTTTATAGTTTCCGGTATTCTCAACCATAATTGACCTGTAGCCCATACTGCTGCTACCTCAGTACTTCCAATACCGGATGCAAAGGCGCCGACACATCCCGCCTGGCACGTATGGGAGTCTGCTCCTAATATCATCATGCCAGGAGCCGCAAGATATTCAAGGATGTGTTGATGAGAGATAGAACCTTCTACTAGCATACAGTTGTGTTTTGACGCAAACTCTCTCATCATGGCGTGCAAATTTGCTACTTTTTCATCTGCTGCAGGAAATGTATGGTCTATGACAAGTAAAGCCTTCGCAGGGTCATGTAGAATGTCTATACCCATTTCATTCAGAGACCGTATCGCCAACGGTCCTGTACTATCTTGTGCCATCGCAAGATCGACGTCTACGATAACAATATCCCCTGACCTAGATATTATTGTAGATTTCTTATTGCGTGTTTCAACGTTTTTTATACTTATTATCTTTTCAGCAAAGGTAAGTGAATTGTCATCAAGGATATTCTTGATATGAGAAACATCTTGCATTTCTTCATGCTGCTGTAAGGAGGAAGAGAGTGAGGATATTGTTTGCATTGAAGCCGCCTTCATGTCTTATGGATTATTCATGGATTGAATTAAAGTTATCCCTCCAATATTCAGAATCAGACTACTCACTCAAGCTCCAGAGTTTGTAAATTAGTATTCTTTAGAATTGTCATTATGTCCTCGACAAGCGTAGCACAGCCAGTTCCAAGAGTGTATAACGCATTTGCATATGTAATTGGGGGAAGGGATCATTTGGTTCTGATTATCAAGAACAACTAGCACGCAGAGGACAAATTATTATATTTGACAAATGGTTAAGAAGTAGAAATTAAAGCAGCTGATAACATAAAGTCACCTCTCGATGTGTTACTTATAGCAGGCAAACCATTGAACGAGCCTATTGCACGCTATGATCCATTTGTAATGAATAAGCGAGAGGAGATCAAGGAGGCTATAGCTGACGATCAGAATGGAACAATGGGTAAGATAACCTTTGATAAATGCTCACAGGAAAAGAAGAACGAGAATGCAACCAAGGATGACAGTGAAATAGGATGAGGGATTGCTAATTTGTCGTACCAACAAGCAAAGACCTTATCGTCAGTGCAGAAGAAAAAGATAGCAAAAGCGTAGTAAACATTGCCAACTAACTAACCGTTCCAGAATATTTACAATCACTGTATTTTTTAGAAAATAAGTCGTTAAGTGAGTATTATTTAGAAATGCATTATTCCTAAAAGTATTGGAATATTGTACCTAGTTTTGCGAGTTAACGTCTAATGGGATCACTATTTATAACCTAGTAGCATAATAATGTTTAATATGAAATTACAACTAGGTGTTTACAATTTTGAAAGAATCCAAAAAAGCACAAACCCAGGGATGTGAGATAGCCAATATTTGGGAAGTTTTAGGAAGACGGTGGTCATTATTAATACTAAAGAATTTTTGTACTAGAGAAGTTATTCATTTCAATGCGTTAAAAAGGACTTTGGCAGGAATAAGTAGTACAGTTTTATCAGATAGGCTATTAGAGCTCGAACGCGAAGGTCTTATATCCAAAAAAATTTATCCAGAAATACCTCCATGAGTAGAATATCGTATGACACCACAAGCAAGTGAACTAGAAGGCATCATCAACGAATTGGGAAAATGGGCAAGCCGCTGGAAGTCACCACAATTACAAAAGACTAAACTCGAATAAAATTTATCGTTCGTAGTTAAAGTATCTAACAGAGATAATTAATTTCTTACGAGGAAATTGATAAATGAACCAAGTTATATCCTTCACTTATCAATTTCTGCATATGATTGGATGATAGGTTTACCCATTTCTTCTATTATAATTTTGGCTTATTGTTCCTTATTTTATTCAATATTTTTGCTAGATTTCTTACATAGTCACAACGTTCCGGTATGTCTTTCCTTTTCCATTTCTCAAAAGCACTTCATGCACGATTAACAATCGGATATATCTGTTCAATTTCAGTCACATATATGAAGTAATGATTTTTCCTGTTGCAAGGTTAATTGTTGCGATTTATCTTGGATAACGTTTAATTGATGTTTACGATACGCAACGGCGACTAATATTTGCATTGTTGGTTCATAATCTTAAAAATTCTATTCAGCATGTCTTGATAGACTATAAATTTTGAATAAGATTTGCATAAATGTTAAAATTTATATGCGATGACAGTACTTAAGTCGTATGAGCCTCAATGAAATCGAAATTCCTGAGGAGATAAATGTACCCAAACAGATCTGGGGCAAAGATGCAGAAGAGGTTGTCTATGGCAGTCTAGAAAAGAGAGACCAAATTGAAGAAGATGAATATAGTTGTCCCCTATGTAATTCTAGAATTGATGAATTTGGATATTGCGCTTGTGGTGGAAATCTGGGAGTAAGCTGAGAATTTATTAATTATTATCCTCAAATGTTCTAAAGATAAGATGACAGTGTAGTTTCTTAATATAATACAATATAGCTGAGAAGATATCACGGTATATTGCTTTTCTCTTTCCTAGTGATATCTTCTCAATAGCCAGAATATGACAATATGTATTGTCAACAAACTTGGGACGTCGCTGTTGGTATGATAATCCATGGCCACGTAGTCATGGTTGCAGATGTGGCCGCAGAGAATTGTGAAGTAGTAACACCAAGAGACATATTGCAGCTATCAAGACAGCCATACTCAGACTATTCCAGATTAGATTAAAATGTTGGAAAATGGATCTGAAAACTAAGAAGTTGGTAAACAGAAATATCTGGATTAAAAAAGGCGGGTTTGGTTGCAATAAAGAAATATGTGGATAAAGATTGCAGACATTATTATGGCAAATCCCTTCGTAGAGAGTTAATAGGTTTCAACTGGTTGAAGATGCATTAGATATTGAGCCCAGCCTTGAAGGAAATGACAAGATGCGCCCATCTTGATGAAAGGCAAGAATATCCATGTAGTAACTACTGCAAGCATTGTCTTGCGGTAAGATTATGGTATTAATAGTTGGTTGGTTGATTATTTAGGGAAGGATAAGTTATCATAATACTATGAAATAGAAATTAAAATGACTACACCTTCTAGTGATGTATCTGATATTCTGCAAAAAATGTCCAATCTAATTGATTCTGCAAAAGAGGGATTTACAATAAAGGAGTTAGAGATAGAATCAGACGATGAAGAGGAGGACGAATAAAGGAGAAAAATATCCGAAGCTATAAACAGGTATAACTGACTAGGCTAATCTTACAATGATTGCATACTATGGTAGGTGACAGTACTATATTCAAACCTGAGAAAAAAGATAAGCTTCTTCGACTATTTTCTGAACGTCACGAATACCTAGTGCATTATTCTTGAAGTTTGTAGCTTCGCTAACCCATAAAGGATAGAAATTCTGCTGATTGTGTAATGGATGAATCTCCATCCATTGTTGCAATAATTTTGTAAAGCTATTATCTTTATCCTTATTTCTCCTGTCCTTCCTCGACGCATAAAGACCGCACCGTTAGAATCATTTCGTAAGTTAGTTTGGCAACCCTTAAAAATTCTTCCGGTCTTGCACCTGTCTCATACAAGCATGCATGGAAAGCTTTCTTTTGTAAAGTAGGTTTTAAGTCGTATTCTGTTGTTTAAGGAAATGGTATGGGTAATTCCAAAGGTATATTGTCGTTATTGTTATCATCTTTGTCATTATTGTTCTGACGGTTATTATTTTCTTCTTCTTCATCATTCACTCTCTCGTCCTGTTGGATTTCCTCTTGATCTTCTGAGTCTGTATTGCCGTCATCAGAATATCTGTCCTGTTGTTTCTCTTCAGAGTCTTCTGGCCGTAAAGTACTTTTACTTTCCGTAAGAGAATCTTCCATAATCTTATCTAGTTGTTGTTTTTTATCTGAAACAATATCTTTTGATACCTCTTGATTATCAATTTGTTGTTCTGTTAATGTTCCTTTCTTCTTCTGCTGTATTATCTCAGGTGGTATCATCGTGAGATCAGTAGCCTTCTCTTGAGTTGCCGGCTCTAATGGTGAATTTCGTATACTATTATCTTGATCACCCCGAGATGATAGCCCAGGGGTAATAAACTGTTCCTGAGGCATTTGCTGTTGTACTGATGAAGTAGCAGTTGGTATAGCAGTTTCTGAATCTATATCACTGATGCTATCAGTTTTTGCTGGTAGTTCCTGCGCGTAGGATAATACATAGTTACTAAAAAATACAACAGCAGCTAGAATGATGCCCAAACTCAATAATTCTCTGTGGGGAATGAAACCGTCAGAGGACATAAATTTCTCACAATCTCCAGGCGTCAGCATTTTCATAGATACATATATTTGATTTCTGGAGCTCGGGCATGAGATATACTTCCTTGACTTTTAGCCTATGTTAGCCACGTTACTTGCTTGATTGCTGCATGTAGCTCCACCGCCACAAGTATTACTCTGCTCAATGCTCTGACCAATGTCTATGGCAGAACCAAATTCTTCGTCGTCTGAAATTGAAGGATACCCCAATACATTAGCTTCATTGCTGCCCTCGTTACTACAGCTAGCTTCACCATTACATTCATTGCTCTGCTTGATACTTTGGCCAATATC
>JBPCNB010000268.1:0-1492 GCA_051001675.1 Nitrososphaeraceae archaeon
AGCATTTATCCTGATTATTAGAAACCATTTTTAGTATATCCTACCAGGGTTAATATAGTTTTAATTCCATCGATGTGTCTTATTTTTGAATAAACGTATTCCAGATCGTTGGTTGATGGCCCTGACATCTTTACAATAATATCATAAAGGCCGCTGAGCATATAAACCTCTTGAACTTGACTGAATTTTCGTAGTTCTGAAGCAATTGCGTCAGCACGTGCTAGATCACAAACCAGAAGAACATACATGTCGACCATTAGATTGTATTGTATGTATTGTTAAATCATCTGAAATACTTTTGCTGCATCGACGATTGTCTGATCTATAATGACCATGCTCAAATCGCTAGTCGTGTAGATATTATGCGAACCAATAAGGAGCAGAGACCTTCAGGAGGATTACGTGAAGAAATAGAAAAATACAGATGTCACTTCAAACGACCTTCATTACGCAATTCAGAAATTATTCTCATCAATATGTCATAATCTATCTATACTTCATCCAAGATTCTGGAATGGTCTACAACTTTGTGGTTCTTGATGTACTTCTCTATCATCTGTCTTTTCCTTTGATACACTCAATCTTGTTTCATTCAGATTTCTACCAATAAGAGGACTGATACTATGTCATTGCCAGCATACTTCATTATGATACGCACCAAGTACTTCGACACACTAGATAAATTACAATGTCTTCTACAGTATAGTGTTCTGAATCCAAATCACATGGTCCTTTCCCACCGCGTGGCTAAACTTGTCTTATTGTTCAGCGTCATAATATTAAGTCAATGTACAGAAAAGTAATTATCAATTATTGCGACTACAGATGATTTGGAATTCATGGAGTAAGTTTGTTCATAGATCAAAATGCCATCGCGGCAAGACTGCTCATCAAGAAATTAAGAATGCATTGCCGGAGATGTCTTCTGAAGAAATAAGACTCGACGCAATGAATTATTTACAAAAAGTTGAACAGGGGATCAATGAAATTCAATCGAATCCGGCGAATTGGATTGTATCTAAAATAGAAGTAGGAAATGGTAAAGTAATAAAACTGGAATTTAAACCGCTAGATGTCTCGAGTTATTGTAAAAAGCTATTTGACAAATGTGACAAAACTTTGATAATGAGTGCCACAATATTGGATGTGAATACACTCTGCAGAAATATAGGAATGGACTTGAATACTGTAAAATTCATTCAAGCCGAATCAGACTTTCCGATACAAAACAGACCTATCTATCAGATGAACCCGGCGTATCTAAATTATTCTACTTTACAGCTAGAAACCGTACAACGGGAAATCTCTAGCGCAGTTGATAAGATAATGAGTGTACACAATAAAGACAAAGGAATAATTCACTGCACCTCCTACGCACAAGTACATTTTCATTGAAAAATATATCAGTAGGACTTTTTGTATATTTGATCTAAGTTTATAGATTGATCTCCTACTCAGACAAATGTTACTAATGATCTCAATAAGGCAACGC
>JBPCNB010000269.1:0-1760 GCA_051001675.1 Nitrososphaeraceae archaeon
CTGGTCCAGTCAGATTAGAATGTTTTATCGAATAAGGCCTTTATAAAGAAAATTATAAAGACCAGCGTCTTTAATGGAAACCTCTCAAACACAGGTCCCATCGATTTCGCTTATTCTAAAAAAGATCTCAGATGATAAAGCCTTAGTTCTTTTCAATAGCATCGCTGTCACTAACTAAGATAAATATATCCCACTGAAAGAAATGAATCTAACTACAAAGCAATATTACTCTAGAATTTCTGGTTTGTTAAGTGTCGACTTGATTAGAAGGCACAAAGGTAAGTATTCTCTTACCCATTTAGGAAAAATTGTCTACCATTTACAAACGATAATAGGCAAAACGTTAGCCTATTACTGGAAACCCAAGGCAATAGAATCCTTTGAAATGTCTGCTTCTGGCCCTTGTATTCCTCCAAATGAAGAGATAACACAAATGATTAATGCTCTAATAGACAATCGGCAAATCAAAGATATTCTTATGAAATCGATTTCTAATAGTTCTGTTGAAAATGGCTCAAAACGTTCAAGACAGCAACTATAATAGATGAAACACAAAGTCTGTAGAGCAAATAGAAGATAAAAATAAATGGTGTTTATCAGGTTACCTCAACAATTCTGTTTCTATTCTCTTTAGAAGTTCCTTAATTTGGATTGCCTTTGGAATGAAACATTCAATTTCAAGTGATGTAAATTGCTCTCCCAATTCAATGGAATTTATATCGAATCCACTCATAAAACATACCTTGACTTTACTATCTAATTTTTTTATTTTGTCATACAATTCGAACCCATTCATCATAGGCATCTTAATATCTAAAATTACTAACTTGTATGAGTTCGACTTAAAATTAGATAATGCCTCTACACTGTCATTATAAGCTTCAACCTCAAATAACCCAGTATCCTCTAAACAAAGACTCTATGAATTGGTGATATCGGGCTCATCATCCACTATTAAGAGTCGTCATTTTTTGTCTCTGTTTTGTTAGTGATCGAATGAGTGGTAGTGACGAAATGTTGTATGACCTCAACACAATTACACAAACGTCTCTAAAATGTTATGTGGATAATCGACATCTTATTTTCTTGTCTAGGCCTTTTACGTTGCATATTGTCATTTTTTTTAAAAAGTCATATTAAAAGCATGATTAACGTTGTTACTTATACGAGCAAGAGCGCAGGAGACTCAACCAGACAAAGGAACTGGATGGTTGGTCTAACTGACATATCGCTCTCCATCAGAGCCCTGTGTATTTATTATGCAAGGCTTTGCTCAACTAACCAAGTATTGTGCTAAAAGAGAATAACATCACGGGTAAACACGTATTGTTCTTTTCTCTACTTACATAACCAAGACCACTTTTCCCCTCGGGTGTACATTCTTTTGGTAATCAAGTGCATCACCTGCTTCATCTAGTAAAAACTTCTTCTCTATATTTACCAGTATATTATTATTTTCATCTACCCATTCTGCTAATTTCGTCAGCCGTTCCCTATTTGAAACAAAATTTCGAAATATGGCTTTGACGCCATATTGGTTCATTAGCTCTGTGTTTGGCGGCTCGAGCATAGAAACAATGATGCCACCTTTCTTTAGGACTTTAAAAGATCTTCTGTATGTCTCGCCGGCTACAGTATCAAAGACTGCATCATAGTCATGCACCAGGTCTTCAAAAGCCTGGGTCTTGTAGTCTATTACTTCGTCTGCCCCCAATTCTTGGACAAACTGTCTGTCGTTTGCGCTTACTGTTGTTGCGACG
>JBPCNB010000270.1:0-8868 GCA_051001675.1 Nitrososphaeraceae archaeon
GATGTTGGTCGTGCGGCGTATCTCTTATCTATACTTTGAACTATTTGTTGGAGCAACCTGATTGCATTCACTTGTAAATAGAAGCTACAGAAATGTGCACTTTTATACTAACAAAAGGGTAATCGGTATTGAGCAGTTATTTGGGTGTTTTATACCCACTTAATCGTCTTTTCTCTATCATGTTCCTAATCTGTGAGTCGATATTCTCCATCATTTTTGGATTGTTTTCTATCAAAGTTTGAAGTTTTGGGTTTGAATATCTAATTTCTATATAGTCCAGGTCGTGGTTACTACTGTTGTATTTGTAGCCAAAAGTCGCCTTTTCAGTTTTGCCTTCTATTCTAAATTCAAAAGTAACTTGGCCATATTCAGAGTTAGGCAAGAAGTATTGCATCCGAATAGATGACTTTTTGTTATTTGAACTTGTCTTTCTTGGAATGCTCTGATATGATATTACATCTGTAAAAACCCAGTTTATGTTTGAAATTGCTAAATACTTATTTATAAGACAGGTGGAAAGTCAGATGCACAAGCTTCTATTCGGTGTTATTGGAGTCATACTATGTAGTATTTCCGCCGTTCGTTTTACATATTGCCAATAGTAGTATAGCATTTCATTTCAAATCAATAAATAGAATAAATTCCACTCTTCAACATGGAGTCGACAACAGACACACATACTGACACCGAGATAAGAAGGTTCTATGATTCGAAAAATATCGCAGTGGTAGGGATGTCAGCAAATGATGGAAAGCCTGCTCACTTCGTACCAAAATACCTCATTGATAATGGATACAACGTCATCCCAGTGAATCCAACAATACCTGAAGTATTGGGAAGAAAATCATATCCCAACATCACAGATATTCCTGAAGATGTGGATATAGTTGATATATTTAGGAAATCAGAAGACATACCCCCTGTAATAGATGATGCTATCAAGAAAAAGGGAGTAAAGGTAATATGGATGCAATTAGGCATCTACAATGAAGAAGCCGAAAGAAAGGCTAGAGAAAGGGGAATAAGTGTTGTTTTCAATAGATGTATGATGGAAGAACACAGACGCCTTTTAGGCAATTAAGAAATTTATTCCTATTTCACCTGTTTCTTTCTATCTTCCTAAAGTTGCTCTAGTTCTAATAGTTTCGCATAGTAAATGCTTGCACATAGCTCTTTGACTCAAACTATAAAGCCTCGTTTCCGGTCTTTTTGTCTTTGAAATCATAAGCTGAAATAACATCATAAACGAAGATCTTGCCGATTCTGTTGGAACCAGTACTCATAGTATTTAGTACATCATCGATTATTTTGCTGGCAGTTTCATCCGTCGTGACTACTTCGATTTTGGTCTTGATCACAAATTCCGGTACAAACCTTTCTATTCCTCTCCCAGGCGATATAGCCTCACGTTTAGTGTTTCCTCTACCCCTGACAGTATGGAAGTTCATACCACCGACATTATACTTATGAAGCAAGTCATGTAATTCAGTAAGACGTTCATGTGGAAAAATCACCTCCAGTTTCTTCATACGGTCTGAAAGATATCCCAGATATATTATACATACGCATGCATAAGGCATGAAAGTTGCATTCAGCTGGAAACACAATTCGCGGTTCTTCGCCGTAGGATGACTATGGGTTAATGGATATTGATCATGAGCCATAATTTATTTACGGTCCATCCGATTAATCTATCCAAGACCAAAATTGTATGTCTCGCAACCTGCATTGTTTTCTTATAATTGCTCTTGCTTTCTCAGCTGCCTCTTCCTCATTACAAGATTTTTTTAGATATTGTACTAAAAGCTCTCCGTATAATTTTTTTGCGCGCTCCTCGCTGAATTCTTTATATTTCCTATCCTTGCTTTGAAGGCGGTCGTTGTCATTTATGCCATCGTTATCAGGATTAATAATCTGACTCTTAGAACTTACTTCATTAAGCCCCTTTAGTTCGCCGTATTCTTTCCTACATTCTGGACATAAGTCGTCAAAGAATTTCGTGTGGAGAGAACATGTGGTCATTTCCACTGATGATATTACGAACGCAAATGTTATAAATATGCCTCCACTTTTTTCTGTGCTTTGTAGCACCATGTAGTTCATGAATAGCTCGTCGTGAAAATCCTGATATCTGTTTCTGAGTAATTTGCATGTAAAAGCCTATAAAAATTTGTGCTTTAGTTGCCTTTAAAGAGACCACATCGTATTACATTTGAGAGTTTATCTATAATACATAAGGTTCTATTTTTGCTTCGAATGGTATTCTTTTCGACAGAATATGACTGATTGAGTTTTTAAATGCGTGGGGTTTATAGTCAATGTTCCCAACTTGACTATTATCTTAGTCCAAAGTTGATTTGTATTTGTAGAGGCCTGTTTAAGCATGCATTGCAACTATTTGTAATGGTGCAAATAAAAATGTACAACAAAACTGCAAAACGACGAACTGAGGTAATTAGGTGTATGCAAGTCACCTAACCAGGGTATAGTAGGATTCATTTCGATATTTCGTAGATCGATAAATAAAAAGGGTAGGTAGAGAATAAGTGAATAGGTAATGAATATATTCTGAGAGTCACGTCGTTCATTAGGTAAGTGTTCTAGACCGTAGGCCTCTCTACAAAAAGCATTTGGACTGCAAGATAAACAGTACGTTATTGAATTCAGAAGTCTTTTTTGCAGACTAGATACAAGGCTACGATCAATCTATCTGACGGCTTGCTTTAGGTTCATTCTGTATGTGAGGAATCTCACCTCTTTTGTCGTGATCCTTCATGCGATCACCCGCGTTTTCTTCGTCCAAATTTTTACCACATATGCTACACGAAACCATAGTGTACAATAATAGCTATTGTTTTAAATACTAAGTGATTCTATAATCGAATTTGCGGATTTTCCGCTCCTTAGTTTTGTCTAGTGGAATTTTACCTCTCCATTGTCATGATGTCTCTTCACTATGTGAAGAGCCAGTTTACAATCGGAATTATTTATAAGATTCATATCAAGTAAGCGTAATATTTTAATTCGCTCTCACACTAAAATATGAAGCTGCTAGATGACCGATTGTAAAAATACCCAAGAAACTAATAATCGCGAGAATCCAAACGAGGATGAGGATTTAATAGAGGAATTTGGGAAGGAAGAGTTTGAGGACGATGACGATGACGATGACGATGACGATGACGATGACGATGACGATGACGAGTAAAAAAGTACGCTATCTAAAAATTTCCAAAATCATTTCAGAATTATTTTTGATCGCAGAAACTTTATGATTACAATTAATGTCATTGCTCTTAAATTTCCTTCGATCTTATGGCCAATTATAAAAAGCATGACTGCAATTGGAAAGAGAATAAGACTAATCGGATAGAAAGAAATATCCTGACTAGTCCTACCAAAATAGTAAATAACAAGCAGTGTGAATCCTGCAATATAAAGACTCAATCCCACTAGATGCAGGGCCCTACTGACAGGGTGCCTATGAGTGTTTCTTATTGCTTTAGAGAAATTGAGTTTCATATATTATTACTAAATTATTACGCGTATGTTAAATAAAAAATCTCTCATTGTTATTGTTTCCGCCTAGCAATGCATTAGCTGTAAGTCGGTTCGTTCTATTGGAGGAAACGAATAGATTCTACACATCATCTGTAATGGAGGCCACATGGGAGGGTTAACCTCTAAGATTCCTGATTGGATTGAGTAAACAAAACAATGCGTAGAGAGCCATGCTGGATATCTATTCAGGCCTTGAAGCTATTGGCCAGGTTTCATGGGAGAATGTATCATGTACAACATTTTTTTTAAAGGAGTTTCGTTTTTGCTACTATTCTCTCTCTTGGCCCGTTCCAGAACTACGGTCCCATCTAAAGTGGCTGAAAACAAATCTCTGTGCCAGAAGAGCATTCTACGTTTTCGGTTTTGCTGAACGTATCCCTTTAACAATAGGCCATCTAACAATTCATAAACAATGGACGTATTAAGACCTATTCGTCTAGAGATATTCGCTAGAGTTCTAGATCTTATTTTTATAGAGTCTATTACCTTAAGTTCATACCGGTTAACTATTGCCTTATTGTCTAACTCCGCATTATAACCATACTCTCTCCTACTATTGTTATAATCGTATTTGTGTTTGTCTTGGGACATTCAGCAACAGTATTATCAAGATTGAATCTTATTTATTACTAACTGATAATCAGACTCGACATCGCTATCAGAAGTATGCAAAGAGAACGCGATATTGAATCACTACAGAATTTGCGTAGAGCAAGTTTACCGATGAAAAAAGTAACAGGTAGTCATCAGCCAATGCAAAAAAAGATCGTATTTGGCTGATAGGTGGAACACAATCAACAATGTAGGCAAAAAGATTCGTAGATGTAAGGCACGTCTTTGCAAAAAGAAACCAAAGAACAAAAACTAATTAGAGAATTACAGGAAATAGTCATGTATAGCCTTAATATTGTGTAAATTCCTTATCTATATTTTTTAATTCAACCTTTGCTAATAATAAGGGTCCTCTATAGATGGATTTGATTTCGTAATAGTTAGTTTTCTCCAATTAGTATCCTTCCACGCATTGTATCAGGATGTAAAGAGCAATAGTATTCAAACGTTCCAGTGGCTCTTGAAGCTATCGCGGTGGTAAACGATTGCTCAGTCGACAAGTAAGCCGTATTAATGTTTAGTCCATCCACAATAAAATCATGTCTCCTAAAGTCCTTATTTAATATCGAGATCTTTTTTGGAATGTCGACTGTCGCCTGAATATCGGGATTTGTTTTGTTAAAAACGTCATTTTCGGCTATTAATAAGACTCCCTCGACATTTTTTGCAGCCGATTCTTCTGGAGCATTGATTAAATTCCCGATGCCCCACAATGCTCCGACAACAGTAAATGAAATTGCCACTATGGCAATAATATTATTACGCCACATTCTTTCAAACGATTAACATCCCTTTTATCTTGAAGTACATTTCACCGCTTGTGGCATAATTGACTTTGAATTCAAGGCAATTATATTTTTCTTAAATACATTGTAGCTTCGATGATATTTATATCTGCATCAGGTTTTTAGATCTTTTCTATCCATAGCTTGAATATCTTTTCCTTAGATCGTTACGTAGTTTAGATGCCAATTTATCGGCAACCTGTTTCTGGTTTTCGTCATGACTTGCCAGATTTTTTTCTGTATATACAAACGGACCATATGCATAACTTGTTCCGGTCTCTGGTTTGACGGTATCAAGAGAGCCTAGGATAGAGTTGAATTGAACGTTAAGGTCGGCTTCTTTAGCAGTGGCGTTTAAATGCTGCTCTTCGGATAACCCTTTTAATAAATTCATTATCACCGAGGGATCGAGTTTCCTATAGCCAAATGGGGCCACAGCTTTGTCAAGCCTCCTTTCAATTTTAGTAGAATCCATATCTACTTTTGTTCCAAGCACCATCGGAACGGGTTTGTAGATGGAATCAATCTTAAGTTGCCAAACCTCATCTGTGCTTGATACTGTCGCATCAAAGAACCCATCTCGATGGGAGCTTGTCGATATAATGAAATTCCAGTTCTTTGGATTCGAAGAGTACCTCTCAAAAAGATATCGTGCTAATGTACTGTCCTCTAAAACTCCCATGCTAAAACAAGGGTACTAATACGATAGGGCAATATTTAGTTTCGTGGTAAAATTGTACATTTAGAACCTTCTAGATTAGCACTGTTGATCCGAGCATATAATCACTTTGCCTTGTGTACGAGAGCATCTAATCAAAAAAGTATTTGCTTGTTATAACACACGAATTATTGTACTTCCCCCGCACTTAATAGGCAACGTCCTCTACTGTAACACATATAACTTCAAAGCCCAAATACGAGCATTGTATATACGTTCTATGAGTAAGGAGAAAAAACAACAGACTAGGACTACGAGTCCTCCGATTCTGCCAGGTGATCATTTAGCCTATATTGAAGAATTCGAGAGCGGAAAAAATACTTATATCGATAATGGTTCAATCCGGGCGGCGAATGTCGGAACAAAGACATACGATTTTAGAACACGAACCGTAAGAATTGATCAAAAAAAATCTCCTATGTTGCCAAAAATTGGAGATATTTTAGTGGGTTACGTGGAAATGCTGTTTGGCAGCATGCTATCAATTAGGATACTCTTCATAAATGACAAGAAATCATCCTCAGGGTTCTCTGCTATTACATCTGCCAGAATTAGTAGCGGTAGTAGTGGTGGAGGATGGGGACGAGAAAGAGGAGATCGGAGAGGAGGAAAAACTATCTTTAGGGTGGGAGATATTATTCGAGGTCGAGTAGTCAGTTTATTAAATTCAACCATTCACATCGTCATAGATGAAAAAGAATTTGGTGTACTCTATACCCTCTGCTTTAATTGTGGCGGCGACACTGTGCGTGTGAATAATAATACACTAAAATGTATTGAATGCGGCATGTACGAGGAAAGGAAACTGACACATGATTATGGTAAGGAAACTTTTCGGTTAATCCATAAAACTGGAAACAAAGTAAGCCCATAGCATTATGGTAGTGCAGAGGGTTGCGTTTCAGGGGGAACCCGGTGCTTATAGCGAGATGGCTGCATTCCATTATTTTCCGACGGCGGTGCTCCTTCCTGCAAAATCCTTTCAAAATGTCTTTGAAAGTTTAGAATCTGGTAAAGTTGATTTCGCAGTAGTTCCAATTGAGAATTCAATCGAAGGGAGCGTAAATGAGACTTATGACCTCCTTCTCGTAACAAATATGACAGTCTGTGGCGAAATTTACCAAAAAATTAGACATTGTCTTATCGTCAATCCGGGCGCCGATGATTCAAAAATTAGATCTGTGTATTCTCATCCTCAAGCTCTTGCCCAATGCAGAGCCTATCTGCAGAAAAAAAACCTCGAGCCTATCGCAACCTATGATACTGCTGGCGCGGTAAAAATGATTCAGCAGACCGGAATGGTGGAGGCTGCAGCTATAGCCAGCGAAAGGGCTGCAGATCTCTATGGAATGAGAATTTGTGAAGAGAGTATTGAAGATAAAAAGAATAATTATACAAGGTTTCTTGTCTTATCAAAAGCGCAATCAAGCCCTACAGGAAATGATGGAACATCAATAATATTTTCTGTCAGACATATCCCTGGAGCACTTTTTAGTATTTTGGAAGAATTTGCCAGGAGAAGGATTAACCTTACCAAAATAGAATCGCGCCCTACAAAAGAAGTACCATGGGAATACAATTTTTACGTAGATTTTGAAGGACATAGCAGCGAAAAGGAAATCAAGGATCTAATTGGAGCAATAAGAAAGAAGACAACATTTATCAAACTATTAGGCTCGTATAAAAGAGGTGAATTTCATTAGTTCTACCGGCTTCTCAGCCTTAAACTCAATCCTGTAACTATGACGCCTGTCACTATCAACATCATCTGTCCACTGAAGGCGATAGGGTTGCCCTTAGTATATGCACTACCTTCCACCTCCAGTTGAGAGTTACCAGTATTCTTGACTGTAATTGTATGTCCTCCGTCTTTTTGAGCAACAAGGATGTAATGGAAATCAGAAAGATCATGACCTGATCTTATAACTTTCTTATCGGGATCTGTGATATTGATGCTAAATGCAGAGCCCGTTACAGTGATATTTGCTGTGTTGCCGATATTCATATTAGGGGTCAGTATGTCAACTTTGTCAGGTTGTAAAGTACTGCCTATTGATACCTCGACAGGGATAGTATTATAAACTGCAGACATAATTCCGACGAGAATAAATGCTATCCCTGCCGATAAAAGCGCGTAAAACCCTTTTTTGCGCTTAGAAAGTATCATTTATTAGTATCAATTATCATGGCAATTATAAAAAATGTCTGGATGTCCATGTTTGTCCCTTTTTGATATTTCAATTCCACCATTAGTAGGGGCTCTTAAATGCCTTGTTAAGGTACTTGAATCTCTCTAACACTTAGATCTTTAAAGTCCCAGACTATGTTATCTGATCTGAATGTAACTATCGAACCGCTGTTTGTCAGCACATAGTTTTTGGGTCTACCACAGTCTGCACTATTAAATTCTTCATCCGGGCTCTTTGAAAACCAATCACCATTGTCGATAAGATCTGTAACTTGCACCCAATAATTCGTGTCCCTATTATCAATATAAGATTCCATTTTCACTGCCGTGTTATTGTTCGTATTATACATTATTGCTTTAAATCCAACCCAACGATTGAGGAGAGAATCTGTAACCTTTTCCCTGGCTCGTTCGTCGGTATAACCTCCAGGGAACCATATCTCTTTTTTCCATCCTACTGTCCCGTTTATATCCAAAATCGCTGTAAGAGCAGAGCCTTCGCATGGAGACTCGGAGCTATGTCTTCCACCTCGAGCAAGCCAATTGAGATCGTAGTCGTCAGTGTTAGCCTGGCTGTTACCATCAATAGGAACTTGATCTACTATTTTTGCATACCCTGTTATCTCTATGTCCTTCCATGGTTCCATATTTGGAGGAGTATCCACATTTAAGCGAACATTCGTATTATTTATTCGCCACGAACTGTCGGCCTGCTGAGTAATATTAACGTCAGACGTGATAAAAAATACCCCATCGCTTCGGGGGTCGTGCATATCAATAAACCACTCTCTTCCACCATTCTTAGTTGGATAAATTTTTTTTATTCCGAATATGTCATTGGCGGAATCATCAGAAGATGATGAAAGCAAGTCATGAGAAGAGTTCCCAGATGAATTTGTAAGATTAGCACCATTTCCCCCCTCAGTGGAAGCAGAAGCCGTTTTGTAGGAAGGGTAAAGAACATTCTCTCCCAAGTAGTTTGTAGCTCCAGGAGTATGGAAAAT
>JBPCNB010000271.1:0-10480 GCA_051001675.1 Nitrososphaeraceae archaeon
ACGCTAAACTTCCTTCGACCTCCCGGCAGTTGCGCTGGCCGAAATGATTGATAGATAATGTGACAAGATGGAGAATTATGTCTCATGCAGCTAAATGAAAATGAAAACAAGAAAAGAAGATTAGAAAGGTTGATTATTTGCTCGTTCGCGCTTTGTCAAACCCAACACAGAAATAGGCGGACGAGCCTTCTAACATTTTCATAGTTGATTCAAGGCCTCTTCGATGGCTCTTCTGTCAGCGGCATTTGGGATTTGATCTAAATATTTGACTAGGTCGCTTTTGCAGCCTCCCTCATCTCCTAGTTGTAATCTTACTAGAGCACGGTTTTTATATATTGGACCAAATCTGATAGGATTGATTCCTATAGCCATTGAATAATATACCTCAGCCTGGGAGAAATCCTTATTTTTGAGATAGAAATTTCCTAGACCTCTAAACGCCAGATAATAAATGGGATTTGATTTAATAGATTTTTCATAGCAAGATATTGCCTCTTGGGAATTTTGTTCATTTAATATACTTCCCTTGATGCACCATGCCTGAGCGTTGTCGTCATCTATTCTAACGGCGCTTGAGAGTCTTTCCAGAGCTTCCGGGACTTTTCTGAGGTGTCTCAGTTTCTCTACCTCTAGACAGATCCGATTTGAATCTTTAAATTGCGGATTTTGTTTCTCTATTATTTGTTTCATATCCTCGGGGACTAAAACTATGCTAATCATATCGTCTTGCTCCCAATCTCTCTGAAATTGTGTCTCCGGGATCGCACCAACGGTGTCAGGTTGAGGAATATAACTAAGAATTCGACCTTCGTCAGGATCGTATCCGCAAATTATGTTTGCATGTTGGACAGTCTCATGGATTCCAGGGAGAATGACTATACTCGGTATTCCTTGATCGATTTTCCTCTTTATATCCTCAACCGAACCTCTGTATACGTATCCTTTAAGTCCGTGTTTTTCAGCCAGCTCTATTCCTTCTATCATAATCGAACCCTTTATTCCTGAATATTTTTTAGCAATTTGTTCTGCATCAACAAGAGAGATCTCTTCTCCCCAGTATTTGGAAATGACATTTATCACCAGCGGAAGACAGATATTTTCTTCATCAGGATTCACTAAAGGGAGTGTCAACGTATGCCGGGAAGGTTCTGATTGCAAGGTATTCTGGTTTATCCTTGCGTATTACCAATAAAATTCTTCGTGAGATCGTCCTGGGTAGGATAGCGTTATCACGGCAAAAGAATCCAGTAACTAAGCCACTCTTGAAATTCATCTGTCTATTTCTGAAAAATAGATAACTGCTGTCTGTCATTCACATGTATAGGAAGCTTGTAAATATGGCGAGGCCGTCATCTTCGCTTTTCTCTGGGTGAAACTGGACGCCAACAAGTTTGTTTTTGAAATCAATAAAAATTTCATTTTTGCAATATTTGGATCTCCCTATTGAATCGAAACCTTCTGGTATTCTTGCCACACAGTATGCGTGACTTTCGTAAACATAAATTGACTTTTTTTTTTGGAACCAGGAACCCGCTTGTGTAGATTTGGATAATAAAACACGGCTCATTTCTCGAACAGGGTTTTCCATTCTGCAAATAGTGCCTCCCAGGGTCAATGCCATAATTTCTGCCCCATAACATATTCCTAACATATGGGTACCTGAAAGATTACAATCTCGTATTATTTTGGAGTTGGCAATATTAATGTCTCTGCTTGGTTTGCTTCTTCCGGAGAGAATTACCTTTTCAAATGAACTAACTTTATAATCATTTAATTCATGGAATTTTATATATGTGTAATTAGTTTTTAATTTTTTTAGACATGACAATATATCCGTGGTATAGGGTGAGATATTGTCCACTACAAGTACAATCACCAAAAAATTGCCTCCGAGCCATTAAGAGCAGTAGAATGAAAATATAAAGCTTAACAATAATTGTGGTCCATACAAAAAATGCAAATGTTGGTCATGTCTGCCGTCTTTTTGGCAATTTAAAGTCCGCGGGTACTAAATGACAAATGCACAGCGATTCACAGAAGGGGGTTCTCGGGTCAAATGTTCGTCAGATAACATTTTCGACAATAGTCTTTGTTCTTTTAAATTATAATAGCTAGTCTTTTGCATACGAGATATATGGCCGCATATGCAGGCAATGATGTTAGCGATTCATTAATTTTAAATGCTTGGCCCTTGAGCTTTATCCGCACAGGGGTTTTTATCTTCACCTTCAATTCTCCATCGCTAAGCAAGCAAGCCTCATTTAATGGATTGAACGAAGTTAGGTCGATGCATTTCATCTTGGTTAATCCGCTTTTGCTATTTAAAGTCCCGGGCATTCTAAATACACGATGGACATCCATTGTTACCTGAGGATCAATATTCACTCCCAACCCTTTTCCCATTTTATCCAACCCCATCCTAAAGCCATGGTATCCTCCTTTCTGTTGAACTATGTTCTTTAACTTTGATTCAGAGAGATCCGTGACGCCAAGATCTTGGGCTAATCTTTTTCGCCAACCATACCTCAGGCCGCTTTTCGGAAATCTTATTCTGAAATTATTTTGGTTATTTCTTTCGTCA
The DNA here is from genome assembly GCA_051001675.1 of Nitrososphaeraceae archaeon. Taxonomy (GTDB): domain Archaea; phylum Thermoproteota; class Nitrososphaeria; order Nitrososphaerales; family Nitrososphaeraceae; genus TH5893. The sequence continues at coordinate 2,582 of JBPCNB010000271.1, forward strand.
TTGTTCTTCCCATCGGGAATACGGGTGTCACTGATATCTGCACTCGGATCTTTAACGGTGGTGAGGCCTAAAGACTTGTTGGTCTTTTTTTTATTGGGACCAAAACCAAATCTCCTGTATACTCCAATTGTCTCCGGCAGAATACCTTTCCCTAAAATATATCCTGTCATATCGGCCCTCGCCTGGGCATCCAAATACTGGAAATTTGCATCTGCAACATGGAGATGAAATCCATCGTTTCCAGAAAAATAAACTTGAATATCCTTATCTTCAATCCCAAAATCTTCTGTAAGCACAACAAAAAGTTTCTGTACTTCTTTTTTAGCGCCATCGAGGCAGATATGGCATGGTAACGATTCCACCCCCAAGTTCGGAGAATTACACGAGGGACACCTGTCCAAACCCTGTATCTTTTTAGTGGCATGTCCACAGCTCTCACATATCAAGTACGAATGATTGAGTTGGCATTGCAGATGCAAATCCTTTGTATCGATATCAAATATCAGGTCAGCACCCAACCATTCCTTTTGCTGCATTGGATAAGCCGGGAATCTATAGTAGCCATTTGAACAGTAAAGGTCACAAGGCACCTCCTTTAAGGCTGTAGCGAGGATTTCGCCTTCGTTTTCAAATGCCAGATGGCGTACCATCCCCCCAGGTTCTCCATTGGCCCCCCAGTAACGAAATGCGAACTCGCGTCGGCGGATTTCCCTTGGACATTCTATATTCTTACCAAATTTGAAGTAGTATTCCCTAAAGACACGCCTCATAGTTTGATAATTTTGCAATTGAGTAGCGGTGCTACTAACTATCCTGCTTCCTCCTTCAATCCTTTTATTGTCGTCAATGCCTTTTTGATGTGCAGGTTCTTCCAAGGGATCAAAATCAATCAACTTTTTTACTCAACCCTTGACCGAATTGAATGGGATTTACTATCCCATTGCACTCTTCTGTTGCGAAGCAAAGGCTTTCGTTAACGAGTTTTTCACAAGATGGAACAAAGTACTTTATTCCACTTCCTTTTTTCCCCGATAGATGTTCGATCTGGTATCTGGTAACTTTTTCGTTAAAATCAGGAGCGTTATGGAACAAGACAACAATATCCTCAACATTCTTACCAATAGACAGCATGTAAGTAGCAAGCAAAACCCTAGCAGAATGGGGCAAATTTTCTCCTTTGTTCATTTCATCAATTGCATGTTTTACACATGGAGGGTATTGAAAAATCTTGTGAATATGTTGCCTGTTGTACTCCTGTGGAAATTTGGGTGCCATCTCGACAAGTTTGTGCTTGACCGACAGCGGCATAGCTGACAAATCCATAGTTTTGAGCCTATTGTAAATCAACGCACTAAGCTCACTACGTATAAGCCTCACAGTCTCATCCACACCCAGGTAAACGTAGCCTTTATGTACCTGGCGGTTTATCAGTTTCCACTCTTGTTCGTGAAATTTTGAAGCCCTTGCGAGGTAGTCGTTCACTTTGACTTTGAACAAGCTATGATCTTCGCTATTAGTCTCAACTTGCACTCTAAATAGTTCGACAAAGATTTTGGAAATAAGAAGCTGTCTTCTCTCCTCGTTTTGTTCTCTTTTCAGATCTTCGGTAAGAAACTTTTCTGCCCTCAACGCTTCAAAAAGAGAATGCTTCTTAGAAATATTGTCGGCCCCCATACATTTAACCATCATTAGGCTAACAAGAAAGGTTAATACCTCGATCTCGTACCTTTCCAAAGTTTCATAAAGCTTTCCATGTCTCACCTCCCTATCGATCCTTTGAGCGGATCTCTCAATAATGTAGTTCATCTCGGGGCGATCAAACTCATCATAATCTAAATGGATAAGACGAATGTATTCTGATGCCTCGTTAAGAAAAGGATATTTTGCTAAGTCTCCAGTACCGAGTCTTATGTGGGACAAAGGATTAACTAGAGGTAATGGACGTCGTCTAATAAAAAGTGCGTGTAGGATGATTGTTTGTCGTGCATGCATGGATGCAAATCGCACTTCAGAACGCCCTCTCATGTAGCACGCCCCTTTTTTTTTCAACCGCGTGTCAAGCGTTCAAATTAAATTGATTAAATGGTGGTAAAACCTTTTAGGATTCATAACCTGTCTAGAATGGGAGAATAAATTTAAAGCCCTTTGTCGCGCCATCCCTCAAGGCGAGTATAAGCATGGTGAGCAATTATGATCAAATTATGAAGTTAGCTCTTGAAAGAGGATTTTACTTTCCAAGCTGTGAGATTTATGCAGATGCTCCCGCAGGTTTCTGGGAATATGGTCCAACAGGTCTGAAAATTAAAAACAAACTAATCGAACTTTGGAGAAGAGAAATCGTTAGAAGGGATAGTATGATGGAAATTGACGGATCACAGATAATGAGCAAGAGCGTATTTGCTGCTTCTGGACATATTGGAAACTTTACCGACCCCATAATAAAGTGCACAGAATGTGGCTCTACTTTCAGAGCTGACAGGTTGGTTTCAGAAAGAATCGGAAAAGATATCCCCGAAAGAACGCCTAATGGAGATATAGATGCTATAATAATTCGTGATAATATTTGCTGCCCAAGCTGCAAAGGAAAGTTCGGTAATACCACTCGGTTCAATATGATGTTCAAAGTTCAAATCGGTCCTTCTGCAGAAGAGGCTTACCTGCGGCCTGAAACTTGTCAGACCATCTTTGTAGATTTTCCTCGAGTATACAAAACCATGAGGGGCAAATTGCCTCTAGGGATAGCTCAAATCGGCAAAAGTTTTAGAAATGAAATTGCTCCCCGGCAGAGTCTCCTGAGACTAAGGGAGTTCTACCAAGCAGAAGTAGAAATTTTCTGTAACCCTCTCAAGTTAAACGACCTCTCCCGTTTTGAAGAGGTAAAAGATATATTGTTAAGGATTTCTTCTGATGGAAACTCGGTTGAGGAAATCACCGCCGGTGAAAGTCTGACGAGAGAAATAATACCCAACAAAGTGGTAGCATATTATCTGGCCATTTTAAACGAGTTCTATAGCAAGACAGGAATAGATATGCAGAGAACCCGATTTCGTCGACTAGGGGATGACGAAAAGGCGTTCTATGCTTCGACAGCCTTTGATTTTGAAGTTGAAACAAGCATTGGGTGGTTGGAGCTCGTTGCCTGTAACTATCGTTCAGACTACGACCTCAAAGGCCACTCGATGGTTAGCAAACAAAATCTGGAGGTAATCGATCCTTCCGACCAGTCAAAGATCTTACCACATGTGTTTGAGCTATCTATGGGAATTGATAGGAGCATTTACGCTATTCTCGAACACTCTTTCTTTGAAGATTATGAACATGACGACAGAGTGGTTTTAAGGCTCAAACCTTATCTTGCTCCCGTTCTCGTTGGTATATTACCTCTAGTCAACAGAGACGGACTAGCTGAGAAATCACAAAAGATCCACTCCGATCTTAAGCGAGACTACGACACTTATTATGATGATTCTGGTTCAATTGGAAGGCGTTATAGACGGCTGGAGCAAATCGGCGTTCCTTTTGCGATAACTGTTGATAAAGTAACTCTTGAAGACGATTCCGTTACTGTTAGACAGAGAGACACAATGCAGCAAGAAAGAATAAAGATATCCGGACTCAAAGAGTACCTGCGAAGAGCTTTGCAAAGCAGCTGACAACACTCTAAGTATCAGATTCAGAATATGGGACTTTAATTTCTCCTCATTAAAATTGAATTGGCAAAAATCCAGTTATATCAATCTAGGCCAACTACCGAGCCTCAGGACCGGAAAGTGCCTTGAAGACATCTTTTTGTGTCAATATACCCTTTACTTGATCACCCTTATCAACAACAAGGAGTCTACGTATATTTCTAGATTGCATGATTTCTATAGCTTCTTTCACTGAAGTTGATGGAGTAATAGTAACTAGAGGGTATGTCATCACCTCACGAATTGGCTTTTGAACCAAAAATAACTCAGATGATCCTATTTGATTGACTATATCTCTTTCCGTTATAATCCCTATAGGTTTGTTGCCATCAACCACTCTCTTCACAACCACCACGCTTCCTATATCATGCTCCGACATGGTCTTGCATATCTCTTGAATTGTTTGGTCTTCTGTGGCCGTTATTATTTCCGTTGTCATAAACCGAGAAACTCGCACAGAATCAATTTCCATTCTTAACTAAACACACTCTTTTGTACACCTATCCGAAAAGTGATATATTAAACAATACCAAATATTGCTCAGGATAATCCCTCCTTTTCTTATTCTGACGCTTTCATTCGGTTAGGATTAATTGCATGAAGATTTCACTTTTTACTGAGATATAGCTAGTTGGACAGATTTTACAAAATTGTCTTTTTCAACTGGCTTTCTAATTATGCTATTACGCTTGATGTCAGGTAAGATGCTGACTAATTCCTCAACTGCATCAAGCGCCGAGACAAATAGTACTCTGACAGAACTATTAATTGCCTTCATGCGGTGGTATAACTGCAAACCGTTCAAATGTGGCATTCTGATATCCATTATTACCAAGTCGTAATACGAAGGATTGACTTGGGCGAAATGCCTAAGTGCTTCTTGTGAATTTGTAAAAGCATCGACAGTGTATCCTTCAGAATGAAGGAAAGACTTGTATGTTATTATCATATCAGGCTCGTCGTCGATAAGCATTACATTCATTTTCGGAAGTCCTTCGTCGACAGATGGTCCGGACATGGTTTGATGTTTTCCCCTAGCCGGAGTGTGGACAACTATTGCTGGCGTAGCTAGGTTGGCCATAGTTGTTACAGAATACAATGGGTAAGCATGAGTCTTTGACCCTTCAATCGAGTACGCCCCCATTTCTTTGATAACAAATGAGGAAGTTGATGATTCATGGATTCCTTTAATAATTTGGTAAAGGTCTCCGCCTATTATCAATCCGTTTAGTGGTGACTTGGAGTTTATTTTTGCACACATGTTCACGGTTGAGCCAAACACATCGACAACTCGTGACGGGCCTGATTTAGCAACTTCTATCTTTCCATAATCTGCACTTATTCTGTAATTAATGGCGGGTAATTGATTAGCCTCATACTCCTCATTCATAGGAACATGTGTTGCCCCCATTGTAAGGCCACATCTTAAAACATCCTTGAAAGGTGTCTTATCAGACGAAGATTCAGATGTCCTGGGAAAAAAGAATATGACGCTGTCGCCGACATTTTTAATAACCTCTGCCCCAAAGTTTCTTGCGATTACTGCCATAGTATTTATGAAAATTGAGTAATACTTCGCAACATTTTCTGAATTGCCAATGTCTGCCGTTATCTTTGTAGAATTCACAATATCCACAATGCCTACACAGAGATATTTAGTATCTACAAAAGATATTTCATTTCCTGAACTATCATTTGGAGGGATCCTCTCAGAAGAACCAGTAAACGAGCTAAATGGGTTCGTGCCCTCTGAACCCGGAGATGGTGTTGTTATCGGGTCCATTTATATCATCATATGAATGAACCCGAGAGCATCTTTGTCTCAAATGCAAACCTGAAGACCATAGAGTCCGAAAACATTGTGGGGTATAATTTTAATTTAAAACATTCATGAGGAAAAAGATTACGTATTGACATAAGCCTCAAAGTAAAATCGTATCCATGCTTAATATGTTTTATCAGAGATAGTTGACCGATTATCCACCTCCTGAACTACCTCTCTGAGTCTGAACTGAAGACGTGACCAAGATGGTATGTTAGAATAGAATGGTCTCTAGAAGTCGTCCATTTCATCCGGGTGTTTTTTTTGGTCTTCGATACATATTGGCACAATAAGTCAACTCTCGCAAAGGCAATGTTGGTCGACTGCCAACACGACGATTGTTAGGATAACCTGCAGTTGATAAGTTAATTAATTAACTTCAGTTAGGGAGGAAAAATTATTAGCAGCCTGCTCGAAAGAACTTGTCGAACCCTGCTGAACATTCCTTGGCTTGGTAGAGTCGAAGAATTGTTTTGTATTTGCGTAATCACTGCTAGCATTCTTACTAATAGCCATTGCTTTCTCGGGTACTACTATTTTATATAACCATTCCTTCCCGCCCTTCTTGTTTCTTACCAATTTGCCCTTGTTGGCGTATCTGGATAAATAGGTGGCAATCGCATCAAGACGCATCGATTCTTTATATTCTTCCTCGTACATATCCTGAATGTCTGAAGAGGTAAAGGTACTGCTAGGGAACTTATTTTCAATTATGTACCATATCTTTGAACCAACTGACATGAGATTATCGCCAGAGCGGATATAACCTTGCCCAAGGTCCCGCCTGTCCTTGCCATTATTCTCTGCTTCTATGGGTACCCGTGTATTGAGCGATTCCATCAATTCGTATACTTTTAATATTTTATTTTTTGAGATGTCCCCGTCTAATGAAAGGTTATATTTGCTTCCTTCTGCATCCTCAAATTCTATCTTTATTTTCTTTTTTCCTGAGCTCAAGCTGGGGTACCTTTACCAAACATCGAAGGCGGGTACAAACACTTAACGTAGATACTTGCAACCTTTCTGACAAGTAGCATGGTTTTTTTTAGCTTAGGCAACAAATCTCTAATAATTATCGATTCGAAAAACCTAGAACCGCCATTTAACAAGCGCCTCGTAATAATTCACTCCATATCGGAAACAAATCTGACTATCCATGCACATGGTCCACTTATTAAAGTCTGTCAATAGACAATCTCGTTAATGATTTGTAATTGAATGGCTAGGTCAATTATTGGTCAACCACTGTCGTTACGTAAAGAACAAGAGAATCAAGTACTTTATCTGTTTTTTTCTTTATTCAAGCCTATTTGGCCATTCTAAGAACAAACTTTGCTATGCCTAATATTAACTTCAGAATTATCGAATCGGATGATATTTCGCCCAGAATTTTCTGAATTTTATCCATCAATGTGACAAATACTTGAGACAATAAGTCACGATTCTTGCTAGCTCTTTGAGCAATCTCTAAGGCGATCAATCCCTCAAGCGTAGTCGAGAAATATTCTTTGCTTGCGAACAGCACTCGTCGCCTTCTAGTTCTTTCTATATAACCTTTCAACATGAGATCTGTGACAAGTTCCGAGACAATAGGCAAATTGATCTTGACCTCTTTAGAAACTTTTGTCTCGGTCTTTGGGCTACTTTTTATGCATCTAAGTATCAAGGTCTCGAAACGAGTCAGGCCAAAAGATTCATTATTTGCACCCTTATTGCCGCTGCTCAGCGTATCGATTCTTGAGGTGTGTTGATAGAGGTAATTCTTCTCTTCCATGCCTCGTCTAAATATTAATCGTCTATAGAAGATATATATCTTTAAGAACATATCTTATGAATCGCCGAATTAGTCAAATACAGAACCGTGTACTAAACGAGCGACTTACCCGATATTGATTGCGCCGACTCAATGTTGCGTTACTGTTTCTCCGGAGGACGCAATACTAAACTTATTGTTTCGCTAAACTCTTTCAGCTTTTTATGAGTACTAACGAATTTACAAAATATTGCAAAACTGGCAGCCACATAGACTGTAATAATTGCGTCTGCAGGTGTCATATTCCAGGAACAATAGAATTTCTGTCGAGAAACATAGCAAAACTCGAAAAGGAACGACCTGGCCTAGGAGAATCCTTGCCAGGCTATTAGATTTTTCTTCCATTTTTAATCACCATCGAGAGGATAAAATGATTTCAAAAAATTATTGATTTAATAATGTACTTAGATTGTGCAATCTGCCTTCTACTATTCTTCCCCAGAACTAAAAATAAATTTTCCATCCTGAATCTTTAGCGAATATTTCTTACCGGTTTTGAAAGTAAATTTTAACTCACTGCCTTCTTCTTGTACATCAACTAGTTCTTGACCCTTCATGTCTGAAAGTTTTGCCAA
>JBPCNB010000272.1:0-15659 GCA_051001675.1 Nitrososphaeraceae archaeon
AATAAACACTATGGGGGTTTGGGGCGTATGGTAAGCCATAATCACTCTTTTGGAGTTCAATTCTTCCTCTACTCAGGCGAAAGTCCCGGAAAGATATGGATGAGATTTGAAATCATAATTGTTCTTCCGTCTTCTTGAAGCATAAGTATCATCTAAATGCTTGCAAGAAATCAAGTAAACCCATTTCTTGTCTATCAATACCTGCATATAGTGCGGTCACCGGGATTTGAATTCCCGCCCTACCAAATCATATAGGATAGAGTCCCGGGTTACGGGCTGACCTCGTATAATCGCTATACATGGAAGGCCAGTGTCCTAACCAAACTAGACGATGACCGCGCTACACATATTAGCCGACTATAGTGGATATTAAATCTTAACGTTTCAAGGATTCCTGATTAACCTTAACAAAATACCTTGGATTAGCAACCAACTAGGGGACTCTGGTCGAGCAGATGATGGAGAAAGTGGTTTCTGTCCGATTCTATGTTCAACCGCTAATCTGGTAAGGAGCCAACACGAATAAGACCTTTAAGAAGTAAAAGTAACCTTCACTTTTAAGGGAAGGCTTGCGATGATGGAAGGCCGTTAATCTTGGTTCTTATTACGGTCTTTCACAGAATTAAAAGGATGTGTATTTATTTGGGAGGCAGGTTATTATTATCTATCTCGAGCAAATTCAAAATAATGTGAATCGAGAACCCGTTATTAGTCTGTTGTCTTGGCAATAGTTAGTCTATTGTTTTCGATCCTGCTACCAAATTGTTTCCCGGCTTAAATGGAAACAAGATATCTTCTACAAAAGCCTTCTCTAAGAATATCGAATGTGTGTATGTTGGCTTGCCCGTATTTGATTTTGATTCCACCTTGTATAATTTGGTTCCAGTATGGGAAACCACTATTACGGTTGGAACGTCGAGTGTAGTTAAGTATACACTGCAAGTTACGGTCATCGACATGGTTATGTATATACATATAAACGGTGTTATGTATATACATGTGGATATCCAGCTCGCTCTACAAGTCTCATGCTGGTATAATAAGATTCGAAAAAGTGAATGTAAAGGTAAAAGATACTACTTGAGGAGAGATAATCAGGGCTTGATACAATTCCTTACGACTTGTCATTACCTTCCGGGAACATGTAGTTAAGCACAATATCAATCGCCTTATCCTTTGCCCTTCTTTTATAATGTTCTAAACCTTTTTTTGGAGCATCTAATGCCTTATCCTCTTCAACTTCCTTAATCGGCCTGTGGTCTAAAGCGCCCTCAAATTGGACCCGGTAGCCATTTAGTCTGGAAATAACGACGGCATCATAAATGTCTCTGAGCCATACGGAACCTATAAAGTACAAGTACGGGGGATTAGTTCTGCTTTTAATCAGATCTACTACACCATCAAAACATTGAGTGACATTTTTTGATAGATTGTCCTTGGCTATTTTTTTTTGGTCGACTCCTGCTTCCACCAGTCTTTCTATAATGTATTCAATGTCTTGTTGGTTTCCGACGACCAGGATCACAGTCTTCTTTCCATCTGGTTTTGACTGCTCGATAACCCTATGAGTGATCAAACACACCCTAATCCGTTCGTTAATGTAGTCTGGAATTCTATTTTGGTTTTTAAAAGAGTTTTGACTGTGGACGGCATAAAGTATTATAAGATTTCCAACTGTAAATCGATATTCCGACAAATATGTCTCTATTTCTAAGTTTCACATTTATACATTGCCTAGAAGTGCTCAAAACAGCACCTAGAACTGGAATGATCTATATACGCTGCTCGCGAAATTCCCAATATCAATATTTAATGGAACGAGGGTAGGTTACCTAGTCCGCTCAAATTAATTAATAAAAGATAAAAAAGAGAGAATTAACAGTCATCATGCTGGTAATCCTTGTGGAGCAGAGAGTTGCCTTTCAAGTTCGTCTAGTCTTTGCATAACTACCTGGTTTGTTGAAACTCCTAATAACTTTTGTCACGTCTAATCCTTGTTATCACTAAAAATCTCTCACCCATTGTTATACCATGTTTGCCACTCCGATAAGCGAGATTGTTAGACTTCATTAGATGTATGTGTTCCTTACCGAAAGCATATTTAAAATCAAAGGTCCGGTTAAGTTTTCACCCTGCAAAGCAGTTCTCGACAAATACAGAATAGCGCGGAAAGTGAAAACCCCTGGTGTGAATTGGCAGAAGAAAATGCGTAATAGAACCTTGGACCTATTATTTTTCATCAATATAGTCTGAGATATCAATATCATCACTTCCCGGTATTTTCGCAATTTGAAATCTTTCTTTAGATTTAAGGAGAGTGGCTGTTGCATCTATTCCTACCTTAGTCGTGACCAGATTAATCTGATCACTTGATGGATCCAGGCTTGACCCTTTGGCATTAGTAATTATCATAACTCCTTTGTCTGCCTGACATCTTGTAGATATGGCATATTCTACGGAGGCGGGATTTGTAAGATCGATATCCTCATCCACCACAGTTGCCATTTTGAGTGATGGGTGTGAGGCGAATGCTGCTATAAGAGCATTTTTGGGTTCTCCTTCGAGGTTCTTGCGAATTTGGATTACTGCACTTAGCCAATTACTACCCCCTTCTGTCAGACGAACCGCCTGTGTATTTGGAACAACATTCTTAACTGCTTCAAACATTTTGGCTTCAACAGGCAATCCCATTAATAGGCGATGTTCAGTATAACCTGGTAAAATGTCATGAAATACTGCATTATTCCTAAACCATAACTTATGCAATTCAAATACCGGCTGCTTACGCTTAAAGTCGTATGTCCTTAACATTTCAACCATCCATTCTTCGTGTGATGTGTCTTTAAGAATTCTACCTTCCAATACGATTTCAGCGTGGGCAGGAACAAACAGTTGCGTATAGTCACCTTTACATAATGTGAGTCTACCATCCAGCAACGAATTTGCAATTTCCATCTCGTCGACACCATAAGCCGCCTGATAAGCCGCGGCAATGCTTATTGCGGGATGAAGGCCAATCGCAATTGCTACTCTGAGATCTTCATTGTGTTCTTTAGCAAATGAAAAACACCGATGCAAATGCCTGCCTTCTACCATTCTAATAGCCATATGATTGGCATCTAGTCGCAAAAGCCTATGCGTCGAAGAATTCTGATTTCCACTTACTGGATCTTTTGTGAACACTACCGATGATGTAATGTAAGGGCCAGCGTCTTTCTCAAAATGAGTGATTATAGGCAGATCCATCAAATCATACGAATGATTATCGTGAAAAGCCGCTTGCCCTGAAGTTTTTTGCGGTGAAGAGATTTTTGAAATAGATGATGTTATTCGGGCATGAATTTGCTTTTCATCATTTACTCCAATGGCTCGACAAAACCTATTGCGCGTCCCCAACACGTTGCACGCCACGCTCATGTTACTTCCTTCAACTTTTTCAAACAATACCGCTTGTTTTCCCTCAAATTTACTTCCGACTGCTGCAAGTTCAAATTTAGAGCTTACAGTCCTCTTTATTTTCACAAGTTCGCCTGTTTCTTCTAAGTCCTTGAGAAATTTACGAAAGTCATCACTGGAAACCCTTGAGTTCTGTTTTCTTGTCATCTCCATTAAGCTTCCCTCCGATTATATTCATAATTTCGCCCATAATTGCTTTCATATCTTCTAGGTTTAATTGCTTAGCATTGTAGAGTGAAACTATGCAAATTCCATTAACCATGGAAGATACCTTTTCTGAAATTGTGTTAATGAACATTGAATTGTATTTACTGGGAATAACCGTGGCGGTATTACTCTTATTTGACGAGCTTATTGAAACGGTCAATGACCCAATCCTGTTTGCGCCTTCTGCCACAACAATAAATAATCCATTCTCAAACCAAACGCACTTTAGAGTAAAAGTTCTCTGACTTACAGTTTTGATTCCGCTCACTACTAATCCGTCTTTTCCGCTCATTTTTGAAATCGGGCTATTACAGATGGACGGAAATAGGTTTAACTATATGCGAGGTTTGTAGCTTTTTTCTTGCCCTTAATTTAGCTTTGTACTTTAAATTCCGTGGTCTTGTTCTTAGTCGATAACCGCAACATGGACACCATAAACCATCCCATTTAATGAATATCTCGCAAATTTGACAACGTTTCTGACCACTAGCATATCGACCAGAACCTACAGGCTTCTGCGCCTTGTGACGAACACATATTCCCTTACAAGTCATTCTCTTGCCCTCCTGTAAAATTTTTTACCTGAGAACATATAGCGTACATTCTATTTAAATTGAGTCAAATATTTTATGGCCAAAATGCTAGCGTGATTAAAATATTTTCTAGTATATTGGCAGATAAATTAATAATTTTAATAAATTAAATTCGGCTTTTAGATAATTTGTAAAAAAAAGCCGTTGAATCCAGATATGGTGCGCTGCTATGAATTTCAGTATCCTCGACCCCCAAATGGGTCCTATCAATCGAAATGTCATGAATTGAGATTGCCTCGCGATCCGTGAGGGAGGTCCTAATCATGCAATCGAGAATAAATTGCATATCATCGGCACTGTTATTCTGACATCGTTAAATCGGATGCTCCACCTAATCACCTGTGGGTCATGAGAGATTGAACAGATTTGAATAGTCTACCATTTCTGAGAGCTATTCTTCTAGCAGAAGATATGTCCCTCATTCCACGTCTGTTTATCCCTGTGTTGCGAGGCAATGAGGTGCCCCGCTCATCTACTATTTCAATCTCTGCTGAAGCACCAATTGCTGACTTCAACATTGTTGCAATAAGTCTTGCCATATACAAATCACCGTCGCCAATTCTTACAGTTTTTTTCTTTGAATCAATGCCAGCTAATAAATGAGATATTAATTGCACCGCCCTTGAGGGCGTTGACTCAACGAAACTCCCTATCTCGTCGTGAATGTAAATGACTGAGATCCCTATCCTCTTACCCGGATCCACTCCTATAGTCAACAGGTCCGAATAGTGAGAACCCATACTACACCGCAGGATTTTGGCTTTCATAAGAATAGGGAGGTTATCTAGCTCTGTGTCTAGAAGAATGTCCTTTCTTTTGAGAATTTCAGCCTCTTCCTTTGTTGTAATAATAACCTTGGCATTTGAAAGCGCGGCTTCTTGTGGAGAAAGCGACTCGAACTGTAAATTCATCAGTTTTAAAGCATTTATGATTCTGTAATATGAGCGACCACAAACAGTGGCGACCGTGACTTTATGTTGCAAAACATCCCTAATCAGGGGCGTTTCATCACAGTTGGTTAGAGAAAATTCCTTTTAAACCTTGTGGATGACTGTTCTGTTAAATCTGCGTCTTTCTGATTGTTTTCATTTCCCTGTAAACTTTCGTCGATATAGAAATCGGCATTTTAGTCATCCAGTCGAGAGAGCGTTCTTGCTGAGGGAATTTATACACAAATTTCTGCTATTAGACTGTAGCCACTTGGTTGCTACGGAATTTGTCCTACAGGATTCGACAAAGTTTCATTTGGCTTACGTCTGGCCCCAGAGATTGAAGAAACTGAACCCTTTATAACCATCTTAACGATCTTGTTTACTATTGTATCTGACAAAGAGTCGATATTTTTTCTAATTCTTTCAATGTTTTCTTCTGCCTCCTTAACAATAGCAACCGAATCTGATTCTGCCTCTGTTTTTGCCTTATCGATAATCAGTTTTGCTTCTTTTTGGGCAGTAGAATTAATTTGCTGCTTTAATTTCTCAATTTCCCCATTTGAATGAATTATCATATGCTTTTTTAGTTCCTCAACTTTGGAACTAATCACGTCTATGTCGCCTTCGAGTTCAGACAGCGCCTTAACGATACCTTCAACAGATTGACTTTCTCGTTCCAACAAATATCAATGCAACTAATGGAGATATTAAACCGTTGCCTTAAACTGGGTAAAAGATTTAACGCAAAAAAATTTGAGGATGCAACCGTTCTATTCACTTGAAAATATATGTAAAAATTACAAATTTCCTCTAATAGCGAAAATAATTTATGTCTTATATCCTCCAGAATAAAGATTATTTTTCGAGTAACTTCATGTCTAGAAATCGGAATGACTTACGTGGTTAATCCATTTGACCCCGATACACCTACTGAATAGGGCTCGCCAAATGATTATGCAAACACATTGGAGATGTTCTCAGATGGAATCAGATTTTCCTTAAAAGGCAGATATTTATGAAAAATGGCACTCAAGAATCATAAGAGCTCTTAAAAATCAATGGGGCCTCTAATTCTCTAGATGTACAAATAGGACCTTTACCTCAGGGTGACGACGTTATACGGTTATTGTTTATTGATGTTATGGCAGCACAGGAATCGTCGTTAAGTCAGGCGGTAAGATTTAAAATTGCTTGAGCCATGTCACCTTTTGCATCAATTAATGCCTGAATCGCTTTTTCCCGCGTAACATTGGCTTGCTGCATAACAAGTATGATGTCCTCTTCTTTAAGTACAGGTACCTCTCTTTGTTTTTCCTCTATATCCGTAGCAACAACTTGAAAGATCGTGCTATCTTTACCCTTCATCTCTACCACTTGGGGTTTCATAAGATAAAGTTCCTTTGTTTCTGTTTTGATAATTACTTCTTCAATATTCCCAAGGTCCTTCATCTCAAGACCCATCTTATCAAGCATACGTCTCATTTCACGATTGCCGCCACGCATCATAATCTTTCTTAGTTTTTACGGCTTTTTATTCCTTCTCTAATCCTCACAGCGACACCCTTGTCATATCTGGCCATCACGGCATTTCCAAATAATGCGACTCCTGTTGCTACAACTTTGCCATTGTTAATGTAGGTATCTAATACTGCCACATCAGATCCAGGTTTTACGTTCGAGCCACACCATTGAACATGTTTACAAAATAAGGACCGGCCTTCACTAACAAAAGGTAAAGCTTCTTGAACAGGAATAACACAATTTTCTTTAAACTGCTTAGATTTGGAAAGCTCTTGGGCACCGAACACTGTCAAAGCAAGTCCACCATCTGTTCTTAAAGTCGCAATCAACTGATTTCGGACACTGAAGTTCTTAATGCGTCCTGTCCTCTTGGAATATTCAAACTGAATTTCTTCCCACGGGAGAGCGGTAGAAACTTCATTTCCGAATAAAGAATCTATGTGATGAGAAATTTTTATTATTGGGTTTAGCGGTAGCGGCTTCAATCCATTGATTTTAAATCACCTATAATAAAAATTATTATGTATCCGCATTGTAATATTAAATTTATTCAATCGATCTAGAAGATGTATTTGTAATATCGAGGTATGAGCATGATTCCAAACTCTCTCTGCATCAAATCTTAAGAAAAGCCTAAATTTACATTAGTCGAGATACTCTTGATGTCGTCATCATTCTGCGAGCTATGTGGACGTTCAGCAACTGATGGTAAAAGATCTGTGTTGATAGATAGTACTGTTTTCAATGTATGTATGGCTTGTTCAAAAAGAGGTAAGCCCTATGTACCGCCTTCTGTAGGGAAAAGGAAAACAGCTAGTACTACGTTCAGCTCAAGAGTTAAACCTCAAAGAATTCAGCTGACAGATGACACTGTTCTTAATCCTGAATTTGCAAATGTAATTAGAGAAGCACGCATAAAGCTGGGTTTATCACATGAACAGCTAGGCGCAAGAATGAACGAGAGGGCGATTTTGTTGAGAAAACTCGAAACAGGAGCATTAAAGCCTGATGAGGTATTCGCAAAAAAATTAGAGAGGTTTCTAGGCGTTACACTGTACAAAAGCATTAAAGAGGATGAATAGAGACATCGGAACCTCTGATAAGACCTTTTTGTCGTTTCGTGAACAATAAAATCCCAATCTTTTTCTAGAGTTTACGAAAAGGCACAATATGTGAGTTATGGCCGACTTGGTGCTTTGATCGGTCTTACTCTAGACGCTTTCTAGGCGGAGTATCCCGCGATCATACTTAAAAACAACCGAAATTATCCAAATTCGAATCATATCGGATGGAAGGTACCAGAATGTATTTTGTGACGTTCAAATATGTAGACTAGCCGCAACGGTACGCTGATACCTAAGGAAGCCAGGAAGTAATCCAGTGGGCCTAACAAATAAAGAGAAATATTGATTCATGTATACAAATAGATAATTTGGCTAACGCTAATAATTTTGCAGTTGAAGAAAGAAATGCTGTGAAGTCAATAGTGTGGATGAATTCCTACGCCATTAAGAATAAGAAAAAGTTCGAGACAAAGCTTGAAGGATATTCTTTATCAACGATAAATTTTGGTAATTTTGAAGTAATATCATGGAAGGGCGACTGGTCTGCAGCACGCGATATTATGATAAAGGCAAGTAGAAAATTGAATATGAAAGTAGTAGAAGCAGGTTATCATCAAAAGGGAAATCTATTGCAATCATTGTTTATGGCAAGTAGAGAATTCGCAAAGGTATACAGCCACGGCCGTTTCATTGGAAATGTTACACTATCCATAAGATCAGGCAAATGGACAGTAAGATCTGAAAAACTCGGATAAATAATCATTGTCAACTCTCCTTGGAGTATTAGTTTTAATAGTAAAACAACTATTAGGACAGCAGAAATAGTAGATTGTTTTATTACTATTTTGGGAAAGAATTTGATACTCATTATCGTTCTCCTAATCCTGGCCCCTACAATAATACACGTAGGAAATTGACAGGATATTTAATGGAAGCAGCTCCGAAATACTAACGTTAATAACTGTTTTTTTACGCCATTGAACTAAAATACAAATGGACCCGAAAATTGAGGCAAAGTCATGGAATCCTATTTTGGAAAAGGAAACCCTAAGAAAGTGGGAGAGCGAAGATATTTACACATTCTCAGCAACCTCCGAAACGGGTGCCTTTGTGATTGATTCACCACCACCCTACCCCTCTGGGCGACCTTGGCATATCGGGGCTGCGGCTCATTACGCACAAATAGACATGATCGCTCGCTTTGCAAGAATGTCAGGATATAATGTTATGTTTCCTATAGGCATAGATAGAAATGGGCTACCAGTCGAAATTTATACGGAAAAGAAACATAAAATCCGAATGCGAAAGATGAAGAGAGAAGCGTTCCTTGATCTTTGCAGAGTTGCTCTAGATGATCTCGAAGCTGAAATGATTCAGATTATGAAAAATATGGGTTTGAGTTGCAACTTCAAACAATATTACCGTACCGATTCTGATGAATTCAGGGCTTTAACTCAGAATACATTTATTGATTTATGGAAACGTCATCTTGTATATCTGGCAACCAGACCAAACAACTATTGTTCTGACTGCGGTACAACGATTGCTGATGCAGAAATCATCTATGAGGATTTACCTACCAAGCTTGTCTACATAAATTTTACGGTAAGAGAAACTTCTGAGAAACTTGTAATTGCGTCTACCAGGCCCGAGTTATTGTTTGCGTGTCAGTGTATAATTGTAAATCCCAAAGATGGGCACTACCTACAATTCCACGGAAAACATGTTGAGATTCCTATCTTCGGAAGGGAGGTGAAGATTTTACCGCATCATTCAGCAAAACCAGAATTTGGTTCAGGTGTAGTGATGGTATGCAGTTACGGCGATCAAAACGATGTCCAGCTATTTCGAGAACTAGGTTTGAAAGAAATTGTCGCCATCAATGCGAATGGAATTACTACTCCAGCAGCTGGTCCATACTCTAATCTAACGCTAAAAGAAGCAAGGGCTAAAATAATTGAGGATTTGAGTACTGCTGGCCTTATCGATAAAGTTGAAGATATTATGCACAGGACTCCATTATGCGAACGGAGTAAAACCTCCATTGAAATTATACCAATGGAAGATTACTATCTAAAACAGCTTGAGTACATCCCAAAATTAAAAGATCTCACAGAAGAGATTACATTCTATCCGCCAATGCATAAACAGATTTTAATTAATTGGCTAAACTCTGTATCTATTGATTGGCCGGTATCAAGACGACGCTTTTACGGCACAGAAATTCCGATCTGGTATTGCAATAACTGCGGGACCCCAAACCTTCCAGATTCCACCATAACAGACAAATACTATAGGCCATGGAAGGAAAAACCCCCATTTGAAAAATGCATCCAATGCGATTGTACCGAATTTACAGGTGAGGATAGAATTTTTGACACTTGGATGGATTCGAGTATTACTCCACTCTTCATTTCAAAATACAAACGAGATCAGAAATTATACAAACATCTATACCCGACAAACATTCGGCCCCAGGCCAAAGATATCATTAGAACTTGGCTCTACTATAGTATGCTACGTTGTTTCCAGCTGACTGATAAAGTGCCATGGTCAAGTGCGTGGATAATGGGATATGGCGTAGATGAGAAGGGCGAAAAGATGAGCAAAAGTAAAGGAAATGTTATTGATCCTTTCCCAATCATACATAAATATGGTGCAGATGCTTTCCGATTCTGGTCTGCAAGCGAAGGTAGTTTAGGACATGATTTCCGGTGCTCTGAGCAGAGAATCGCCGGTTCGAAAAACTTTCTGTCAAAATTGTGGAATATTGGTAGGTTTATTTCATCTTTTGATATTCTAGCAGAGACTCCTGCGCAACTTTTTGCAACAGACGAGTGGATTATCTCAGAACTATCAATACTGATAGAGGATTGTAAAAAGGGCTATAATGATTTCAACTTTTTTGTACCATCAAATGCAATTAGAGAGTTTACTCGGAATCTATTTGCAGCGCACTATATAGAGATGGTCAAAGCTCGCGCGTACAATCAGGAAGACAGTATTGGACATAAGTCAGCCATATTTACCCTGCATCGGTGTCTATCTACAATTTTGTTATTACTTGCGCCAATTTGCCCCTTTATCACAGAAGAGTTGTGGACAAAAATTTATTCTGCCAAGAGTATTCATATACAACATTTGCCAGATTTTCCGCAGGGAGACTATCATGAGCTGTCGAAATTTACGGGGCTAATAACAGATTTTAACTCAAAGGTGTGGAATAAGAAAAAAGAAACCATTTTAGAGAAGACTGGAAAACCGCTCTCACTAAAGGATCCTATTGAGATTTCTATTCCCACAGAATTGAACCTCTTCAAAAAAGACCTGGAGCTAATGCATAATTTAATCGAAAAGTAATCACATCAGAATATAGTCAGTAGCGCCCGTATAATGACTTTCAACAATCACTACCTTAGTCCTGAATATTTCAATAGAGATAAGAGATAATATATTCCATTATAAAATACCCTAGATGAAAATAGTCATATCGATAAAATACGAAATAGGGAATACAGCCTCATGGCGCGTTCATTTGTTATTGCCAACGGAAACAGAACCCGCCGTATGGTTTCAATAATTAATACGAGGCAAAATGGACTATGTTATTTTTGTCGAGCGAGAATTGAAGACGATGATGTGATAGTTAGTCATGGTCATATGAGCAGACATTACTATCATAAGAAATGCGCTCAAAAACTGCACATTATCTAGAACATTATTGAATATATTATCTAGTCTATTCATAATAGGAAGAAATCGAAAATCGTGAATTAGATTGTGTTTGAAGAAAACACTCTCGCATTTTTTGACTGAAATTTAATCCATCTGTCTGTCCAAGGATTACATATGCAGACAAACACAATATTCTCCGGAATTTTCTAAAACCGAATAGGATTTATAATATATTAACTTACCACTCTAAATTCTAATCTTTTTTTCTTAAGAAATTCTATTAGTAGCTGTGCATGTCTTTCGTTTTCCATTTCAAGACTAAGATACACACCTGCAGTTCCAGCTGCAATATTAGAGCTTAGCCTATCATGCTCTACCTCTACGATATTAACGCTTAGATCTGCGATACCATCTACTACCGTTTTTAGGGCTCCTGGTATGTCCGGCAGCTGGATAAAAATTTTGAGCATTCTGCCCATCTGCATAAGACCTTTCGCTACAATCTGTCCGAGCAAATACATGTCAACATTACCACCTGTCAATATCGATACAGTCCGCTCGCCCTTTCTACCATGACCATTCGATAGCAAATATGCAAGACTCGCCGCCCCTGCTGGCTCTACAACTAATTTGGCTCTTTCCATAAGCAAGAACATTGTTTTTACGATTGAAGAATCATCAACCATATGTATGTCATCTATATACTTTGCCGCGATTTCAAATGTTAGCTTGCCTGGAGCCTTCACCGATATACCATCAGCAATTGTATGCCCTGATTTTATAGGTGTCAAACGCCGTTTGGCTAAAGATTCTTTCATAGCAGGAAACGCATTAGACTCTATGCCAATAATTTTTACATTGGGTTTTTTAGATTTAATTGCAATGGCTACACCTGCTGCCAAACCTCCACCTCCAATGGGTAAATAAACTTCATCCACATCAGGTAAATCCTCTAATAGTTCCAATCCGATAGTTCCTTGCCCGGATATTATTTGCGGATCATCAAATGCGTGTATGATTGTACGGCCTTCCGCTCTTGCGAGTTCTTGTGTAGCAATCCAACACTCATCATAGTCTGACCCTCTTAAAACAACTTTTGCTCCATATGATTTTGTGGCGGCAACTTTGGCAGGTGATGCATTATATGGCATTACAATAGTGCATGAAATATTTTTTTTTGACGCAGCATATGCGACGCCCTGTGCATGATTGCCCGCAGATGCAGCAATAACTCCGTATTTGCATTGTTCTTCTGATAACATATTTAATTTAACGAATGCTCCACGCACTTTGAACGAACCTGTTCTCTGTAGAGACTCGATTTTTAAGAAGAGATTGGTTCCAGTAAGTTTAGAAAACGTATCTGAGATTTGTAAAGGCGTCTTTCTAATGGGCGTTCCCTTTAACATATCCCTTGCTTTGAATATGTCCTCGATAGTGGGGGGAGTATTATTCGAGCTCGATACGCCTTCTATTTCCAACGCGATCAATTGATGCATGTTATTTCGCCATAATTATAATTTTAGTTTTGAACCGACGCCTTAAGCAGTAAGGTCTACTGAACATAAAATACATCTTTCCCGCAGTCGAGGTTAGAGGGCTGGGGGATAAGTGAAGATTAGGGGGAGAGGTCGATAAAACAATTTCCGCTCATAGAATTGTTTTGAAACCTCACGAACAGAACAGACCTTTCGTTATTTCTTCGGAATTCAAACTTCCCTGCTGGGTATATAACGAGGTCCCTCAAAGAAGCTGCATCTGCCATCACTCTTATAACAAATCGCTAGTGATATCTATATATTCCATAAAGTCTTATAAATATAGTAGAAATGGCAAAAGAGGATGCATCGTTTGGTAGACGCGCCTTTACCGCACTTGGTATATCAATTATTGCTGATGGGTTGGACTACTTTGCTGCGCCATTGTTTAGTGCACCGCTAATCGGTGACGTATTTGACACGGTAGTAACCAGTTTGCTTTATTCCATAACAAAAAGCAAATTATCGACTGCCATTAACCTGATAGAGTTCATTCCTTTTGTTGGCGACTTTATTCCTGTCTATACGCTGTCGACGCTAGTATGGATTTCAAAGGAGTTAAAGAACTCAACCAAGATTAAATATAAAGATCAAGCCAACCGTGATAGCAGAATCACCAATGATGTTGTAGGTACAATACAGCGGCGCCTAACGCAGCAGACGGAATAGTATTTAGCACATTATTCGATCAACAAATCTCCAACAATCTATACGTAACATATGTAGTAAGCGTTAAATCGTTCTTATAAATTCGGTAATCACATCCGATATTTTCAGAGCAGAAGGATCTGACGTATTATAGAGTGAACTTATTTTCCCTGACCAGATACGGAATTGTTGATATCTCTTGCCAGAGTAATCAAACTCTGTCAACGAATACTGAAAGTAATTGTATCGAACATGCCGCACCTATGAACAAACTAATTTTCCATTCTATAAAAACACGTAGCCTGTAAGAGATACCATTATTAAAACTAGGTTTGTAGCGAAGTGAAGTGTGTATGCATGATTCACATCATATTTATTCCGTATAAATCTATAAAAAAAACCAAGGGGTAGTAATGCTAGTGCCACATATATAGCGACTCCCATAGCGATATGCAGCAATGCCCAGATAATAACACGTTTAACATCTTTTCTAAAGTAAAGCTCCTCAAAGTAGTTGACATGAAGTAACATGTAGACAAGGGGTGGCAAGAATGGTAATATGCCAAACAATCCCTGATCGCCAAACGGACCAATAGCTATGTTATATCCAAGCCACGATGAGTTCAATATTGGGATTTCCGCTAGAAAATTGACAGCAAAGATTGTAAATATTAATAGCGGTAAAACAGTTAGCGGCAAATAGGCAAGCGCTTTGGCACCCACCTTGAGATCTAAAAATCGCCTTTTTGTATCACCTGCTAGTAATAAGGAAGGCGCCACCATGGCTACATAAATCATTATTAGGTAAAGATCTTGCAAACAAACAATCAGTCCTTGACAATTATTTATAGATTATTTGGGTCTATTAATCCTAATTTTTCATATACGAACGCGGGATAACATAGCTGATAAATTACTAGTTGAATACGTATAAAAAATAGTAGATTACAGAATAAATATAGGTATTTCGCTCCTCCCCTGTCAGTCAATCTTCTATGTGCTTCTTAGCAGAATCCAATAAAAGAAGATTTTGGTGGATTTAAGGCCGCCACGCAGAATCATGAACAACGCTTCGCATGTCTAGCGTTCCAAAAAAGAATGGGATACCTAGATAGAACAAATATACTTTTTCAATTGGTGTTTCACTTTTCAGTTATGAGCTTTCTTAAGCTGTTTAGTAATATATCCATAATATATATAAATCCTCTATTCGAGTTAATCGTCTTAAACTTAAACTTATTTAAACTAGTAAGCGTATAGTCTTACCCAGCCGGAGTTTCAACGATACACAAATTATATCTAACGATTAATGGATGCGGTTGTTAACAAATCAGTGTTAAAAATTTGCGAAATTAAGTTATGTTCCATTGTTGTCTAGCAATTCTCTAGTCGAAACGAATCATTAAAAAGCTTTTTAAGCCATTAACTTTTATATAGATATTTACACAACAGGAAAAAGTCTTAACTAACTTCATAAAGTCATAAGAAGTAACACGGCTCCGGCTTGCAATATCCAAGGCCGTCAGCTACGAATTGATACGAAACATATGCGGTATCGTAAATCATTTCTTTCTAGGCGATGAGCGGCAGCAGAGCACCAAAGAGAAAATTCATGTTGTTACAGATACGTAAGTTATTCATCCTGACAAGTGTGAACGAGGCTCATTTAGGAAAATGATAGGGAATGTGGCATTGGATCAAAAAAAGGAGGTACTGCAAGAAAAGGCTTAAGATTTGGCTTCAAATCCAAGGATAATCAATTTGTAATGCCATTCTAAAGCCTTAGAAGGGATAATGCTGTAGTACCTGGTCATTTCTTTTATTATGAAAATTTTTTAACCAAGTTTTTATGCTGCGGTACTATTTCTCTTCATTTACCTACGTCCACTCACTACTACAAAACCTATTCAATACAATGTTGCATGCACATATTGCTAACAGGGACAAGCAGCACTTCTGATTATAAGGAATATGGACTAGATACACTAGTTCCCCGCATTCCACCAAACCAGCTAAGCATAAGGC
>JBPCNB010000273.1:0-1381 GCA_051001675.1 Nitrososphaeraceae archaeon
AGAAGCCCAAGCGGAGATTGTGAACAGGTATTAACTTTACCTGATTTGCCAAGATGCCCTGATGGATATCACAGAAGCCCATCTGGTTTCTGTGAACCTGTATCAAATTTACCTACAAACTTACAGAGCTGTCCGGTTGGATACCAGAGTAGTGCGGCTGGTTTTTGCATACCTGTTACAGGATCGTCAGTTGTAAATCCACCCACAACAACCGTAAACCCTTATGTACCTCAGACGACATTCTCTCAGCCCCAGACGACATTCTCTCAACCTCTATTATCGCCGATGACAAATCGAAGTGCACAAGCAAATCAGACATCGGATCAGAACCTAACAAAAATAATCAAAGAGAGGTTTACTAGGCCTGAAATCTCTGAGTTTGGAACATCTTTTCCACCCTTTGCTCATGTTGACGTAATCTTCGAAAGTCCCAAAACCATTGTCTTATATGGAAACCTCATAACATATGCACTAAATGCTAATGACGGTCTATGGGAGGCTGTTGACCTGTTAAAGACTGAGCATGGATTCAATCTAACACATATAGTAAAAGAAGGGATAGGCAGCAAGGGCAATGAAGGAAGAATATATCTAGTAATGGAACGTCCATAGATTATACTAGTGGTCGTAACTCTATCCCTTGTTTTCCCTTGGGTCAGATATGGCTTCCTCATACAATACAATAAAGCCTCTATCACCTGCAGTAATGCTTATGCATCAGATGAATCAAGCTGCGGCAGTATTTGAAATAACTGTGCATTTGCCTCCTGTTCAGGGAGAAGTTAACGGACAACAGCTCATACGCTTCGTAAGAGGTAACGTAATCGAAGACCAAGGCGGAGTTATATAGCTTCTAGTCTAAAATATCCTTAATATCGCTTGCCGTATTTCTGGGAGTCTATTGAATATTATAGAGTCGATATCGTCCCCTACTTGTTTTGCTTCCTCTCCTGTGGCCCCACTTCTCCTTTTCTCGACTTGGTTTCGGTAATACCACATACCTAACCCTGAGATCTGTCCATATTCAAAGCCAAGGAGGAAATCGGATATGTCTTTGTACTGGAATCTTGACTTAGCGGCAGATGTACTCAATCTAACGTGACTGATGCGGTTGTAATAACTGCCATCACGTACTTCCTTCTTACCTATTGCGAATTATCTGACGAATGTTGTCGTCTGTTAGTATACCCTTTAATGAAAGGTCTAACAAAAGATTTTCCAATACATCTCTGGTTTCAACATTATCGGGAATGTGAGTTAGATTTTTCCTTTCTTCATCCGTTAATCTAGGTGGTTCTGCAGACATGTCCTATTGGTTGTAACTTTGTGATTTAAGCTTAACTTGAAGTACTAAAAAGTTAGACTTAGGATTTACTAAAAC
>JBPCNB010000274.1:0-2370 GCA_051001675.1 Nitrososphaeraceae archaeon
GTTTATGGTCCGACAAAAGAGCAACTCTGACTGTATCCCCTGTGTCCAAAATGGTTTGACCTTATTCTCGCTAAGATTATTTGTATAAATAGTGTTCCAGGCTGACCTTAAAAATTGAGAAAGAAAGAGTTGTTATGGAAGGTGGCTAACCATAAGGAAGCTCTTGTGATATTTGTTGCAATGACGTTATTTCATTCATTTCCTTTCCGTTAGAAGTCCATACGAGTAAGGTTTGTTGATCTCCACCATCATCATCTCCAGCACTACGCAAATCTTGAAAATTAGCCATACTATCTATGCCGAATCCAGCAGTTCTTAGTCTTTGAGCAATCTCTGAAGAATCTTCTGAAGGAACCATTAAAGCGCCTACAGTATCAAAATTAGCAGCAGAAGTGGAACCTCTATTCCCTTCGTCAACAACTGTTACCGTCCCAGTCATTCTGAATCCCTCTTCATAATCTATTGTATCAGCATAATTGAATTCTCCTACTTGACTGAATGTGTATGGTGTTGAAACTTCCAGTTCAGAAAATTCTCCGCTATTAAACAATTGGGTCCTATTGGTTCCGAGTGTGGATGGGCCTGTTTGGAGTCCAGAAGTATCAGCATTTGTTACGACGATATTATGTTCATGACCTATATCTCCATTAAACCAAACGACTTCAGTCCCAGGAGTTACTACTACATTTTGTGGGACAAAAGGCTGGGGAATAAACCTGGCTTCATCTCCTTCACCTGGTCCATGATGGCCCTCATTTGGAATTAATATTAAAAGATGTTTTACATTATTTCCTAAAACCATTTGACCTGTGTCATAAAGATCAGTAGCATTTACGTTACCTTGTTCTTGAGCAAAGGCCTTCGCTAATTCCAATGTTTTTTCTTTTTCTTGGTTAATTAGCATGCTGTCTGACATTGATACCATTAGCAAGGATAAAACTACTGTGAGTGTGATGTATACTCCTAAATCTATATCAAGTATCTTATTTCTGTTTGAAAAATAGTTCATGTTAAAGGCACTTCAATACATGGATATAAGTCATATGGATACAATACATTGCAATGTAGTACAAATGATAACGGTCAATGCTTCCTTAGATATCTACTCAGTTTCTCCAAACTGCTCATCACCATCTACCATGTCTACTAGCTCAAGTCAACCACAAGAAATTTTCTACATTCGATTCATCTATTATAGATACTTTTCATTGTGGTAGTTCTGTTGTTCTCATATCATAACTGTTAAAAAGAGTAAGATACACATATAATCCGTGTCAAAGGGCAACGATTCTTCAGCAGCTGATGCAGAAGCGGCATCATCTTCAACCAAAGACGAGATAATCAGAGGACTGAACGAAGACCTGGCAAGGGAGTATAAAGCGATTATCCAGTATGTGGTATTTAGTTCCACGCTAAAGGGTGCAGAGTACGGCGACATTGCAGAACAGTTAAGACAACACGCTTCGCAAGAACTCTCACATGCCATGGAGGTAGCTAAGCAGATTGACTACCTGGGTGGAGATCCTACAGTGAAAGGCAAAGAGGCAGAATATTCACAGGATTCAAAGACTATGCTTGAGATTGATCTGAGAGCTGAGCAAGAAACTATAAAGAACTACAGAGAAAGAATCCGTCAGGCGGAACGTGCCGGTGAATTTGCTCTTTCTGAAACATTGAGAGATATTATCGTTCAAGAGCAAGATCACGAAATTGATCTGAAAGATGCCCTAGGCCTACGATGATAACAAATCGATTCGAAATATCTTGCAATAATCTATAGAGAATTGGAAGAGGAGTTGGGTTTTGCGGCGTTCAAGTTTGGGGCGTCTTTTCCAAATGAACCTCCTAAGCAATATGTGATTGCTAGAACCATGACGGCAACAGGCGACGGTCTTGCTTCGGTGCGTGGCCTTCATCTTCTACAGATTTGGTAATTATAGTTAT
The DNA here is from genome assembly GCA_051001675.1 of Nitrososphaeraceae archaeon. Taxonomy (GTDB): domain Archaea; phylum Thermoproteota; class Nitrososphaeria; order Nitrososphaerales; family Nitrososphaeraceae; genus TH5893. Next base: position 1,945 of record JBPCNB010000274.1, read on the forward strand.
TCTTATAGACTCTCGAATATCTCTAGAGGTATTCTAAACGAATCAGCTATAGCTTATCTACTTTTTTATCTACATTATAATGATTTGAGGTAAGGAGTGTGATTTCATCTAATTCTATTCGATAGGAATCAGTAAGTTTGAATTATGCTGGGCTTTGCTCTAGGGGTAGAAGGCGGAACTTCTTCATATACATTCATTCATATTAGGAATCGCTTTCATTGGTTATGAACTAATTGTAATGAGTTACAGAACACAACGAGGAGGAGCATATGGCGATAATAGGAATTTTGGTGCCAAACCAGTTGAAGTTGGAAAAGAATACGATGTGCAGGTTACAGAGACAAGTTATAAAGGTGATGGTGTTGCCCGAGTCCAAGGGTTTGTAATCTTTGTTAAGAATGGAAAAACAGGAGAAAAGGTAAAGGT
>JBPCNB010000275.1:0-7620 GCA_051001675.1 Nitrososphaeraceae archaeon
GTCTGTACTATTACATGAAGCAAAAACCCATGTCTTTAGCTGGGTTGTTCTTTGCTGTTTGTGTTTTAGCTCTGATAATATACCTGACTCCATTAGATTGAGGAGACTTGTCTGGTCCTTTTTGTTCATTTTTTCAAGTTCGTCAACAATAAAATAACGCGGCCTATGCTCAAACAAATAGTCAAATATTCCAGACTTTGTAGAACTACTTCCAACTGCATAATAGGACCTTTCAAGTCTAGTAAGTGAGCTCATGAACAATGATTTCCCAGATGATGTAGGGCCTAGTAGCAGATGTACGGGTCGTTCAGCACCTATGGCCATTTCAAATAGTGCCTTTACATCCTCAAAACCAACAATATTATCAAATAATCTGTTCTTACTTCCTATCAGATGAGGTTTGATGTTGTTACTTTTGTTGTTATGAGTATGAGTTGCTTCTCCTCCATCTCCTTTTTTCCACCTGTCAAATAGCTTCATCATTTCTTATTCTCTCTATCCTTCACATTATTCCTTCATTAGAAGAACTTTGAATTGTTCTAATATTCCTTGTAGGAACATTGTCTCCATACAACTTTTATTATCCCCTCATGAATCCAATCGCAAAACCTGCCGACATACCGCTGGTAAGTGGAATACCTAAGTTTGTCGTTGCTAGACTTTCAAGGTTATAGTCGTTGAAAGTATTTGTTGTTGCGTTTGCTAATCCTGTTATTGTACTTCAATCTTACCCCCGTTGACAGAAACTATTTGTTGATATTGTAGATATACTAGTCCCGCAATGAATAATCCGACTACTACAGCTATTAGATTGACTACTTTCTTTAGTGCATAGCCAAGTAAAAGACCTCCAAAGAATCCTCCACCTGTGACTGCACCAATAGGACTAATGTTATCGATTATCATCCTTATCCACTGTATATACAGCGATATTGATAGCTATAAACCTTACTGTATGTCTGTATATAGGGTAATGCATTTATTTCTGGTTAGATAACACATTCTAGATGAACAGCAGTAAGGATGTAAAAGTTAAAACTACTTGGCTTTTGCCGAAGTCTCTTGTTAAGCAACTAAAACAATATGCGTTAGACAAAGATACAACATCAACAGCAGTTGTTATTGAAGCATGTAATGAGTTTCTGACAAAAAGAAAGAAGTGAAGGTCAATAGAATTCAGAAATCCATTTAAAGTAGGGCTGACGGTAAGACCTAGTAAGTGGGTATTTGCCTCTAATTTATCACGGTATAAAATATTATTATTGTGTAGCATATTACAATCAATGAAACTACAACTTCAAATCTATCTGGTTTCCTCCTTCATAATTCTGATCACAATCTTTGCTGGTTTATCAAATTCAACTAATATTGTGGCTGCACATGCAACTGAAAATAGCAATAATGGTCATAAGTTATGTTTTTTTTTGCCACAATCTGTGTGAACGCCCAATCACAGCAGGAAGAGTCGAAAGAAACTGCGGACATAATATATTCAGTATTAGACCAAGTCAATTCTACTAAACTGAAAAATTGGATAGATACTCTATCCTCGTATCAGTCTCGGCATACCAAATCTGAATATATTGAAAATGTTGCATACTGGCTTAAAAATGAGTTCCAAAGTATATGCAAAGGTAAAGTTTACTTTCACAATTTTACTCAAATAGATCAGGGAATAAGTTACAATTTGAAAAATATCATTTGTAATCAAGAAGGCTTGACATCGTACGACAAGGATCATCTTATTCTGATCTCAGCGCATTACGATAGCCGAATGCAAGATATTAATAAGACCAATGCAAGAGCTCCAGGAGCCGATGATAACGCTAGTGGTGTAGCTGCAGTTCTAGAACTAGCTAGGGTTCTTTCTAAGGTTGGTTTGAAGAATAATATACAATTTGTCTTATTTTCTGGCGAGGAACAAGGTCAATGGGGATCGACAGCTTATGTAAAACATCTACAGACTAGCAATACAAAGCTAGACTTAGTAATGAACTTGGACATGATAGGTTATCCTGCTCTCGGATTAAGTAATGTAATTATTGAGTATGATCTAGGCAACAAGATTACAACAAATGACGTATATTCAAAGAAGGTCGGGCAGTTTATCGGACAGATAGCCTTAGAATATACAACTTTAGAAGCTTCATCGCGTACACTTGGAAAAACAGACCTCATTCCGTTTGAGGCTATCGTAAAACAGTAATAGGTCTTCATGACGGAGGTTCGGTCCTGAATCCTAACTACCATAGTATATCTGATACTTCATCTACTCTTGATATAGAATATTTGACTTCAGTTTCAAAGCTTGCACTGGCTACACTATTGAATCTAGATAAACTTAGTTGATTGTTTAGCTTTTAATACGACAATAAGGCGTTGAACGGGTTTACTATGTGGAACATAAACCTACGTGATAGAAAATTAGAATTTCAATAGAAAGGGCTCATTTTGCAGTGCAAATTTAGACCTATAGATGATTCTCTTGTTGCGATCACCAGAAGGTACAACTTGTAAAATGGTGGTAGTTATTTTCATAATCTTGCTTGCGCTTTCCTATAGGAAAAATTCTTACAACATGCGACCGTCATATGTCCTATGCGTATACACATATTAAAAATAGTGTTCTTCTACAATTATACGCAACAAATACTTGTCATTCTAATTGTATTGACTACTTTTATAGTAGCGATATTACTTTCATTCTTAATAGCTACTACGACTTCAAATGGAACAACAATATTGCAACAGCCAAGCGACAACAAAATTGAAGATGCCAGAGGTGATACAAATATTCTGGCTCTTCAGAAAACAAACAAAGTTCCTGAAGTCAGAGATTATCATGATATTCTTTCTGCTGATGTAAATAAGGTCAATAATAAAATTCAATTGACAATAGATTTAGCAGGAGATGCTAATCAAAATAAAGGGTATGAGACAGTATATTTATGGTTGATTTATTATACCGCTGCAGATGAAGCTCCAGCTGTTGACAAAGCAGACCAGCTACACGCAGTCATTATCCCCAATTTTGGGGTAGGCTCTAGCTTTGGAAATATAAAGAAAGGTGGTATTTAGCAATTTTCAATCATACTGATAATTCCTATAGTATTCCTTTATCCAGAATTTCAGATATGCCCAAGAATAAGGTTCAAGTATTCTTCGAGGCTGATTTTATAGGAAATCCATCCCCATCTTTTAATTATATTGTTTCTGCAATGATTAGAGTTAATAGCACATTTCTTAATAAGCCACCAGATTATCTTGTTGATTCTGCTCCTGATAACTATAATTCATTTTGGAAACAATGGTTTAGATAATATTAAAAGTAATGAAGATAAAAGATGGAAAGATATTATGTGTTTGACTCTCTAGTCAGCTTTTCTTTTAGTAACAATATGCTTACCAAAAATGATGACTTCATCGTTTTCCCATAAAATATTTTGCATTAACAAATCAATGTATCGATTTGCCTCTTTAGATGCCAGTAACTTTCTCTAATTGTTTACTTGTACATTCATTTTCCATGTCTCTTTTTTGTATTATGCCGCTGAGGTAATAACATACCTTAGACCTACAGCCAATCCAATTAAATGCCAGTCGCATAAAGACCAAACCCGCTTTCCAGTTTTGCGATTGTATTATTAAATGTCGTGCATGCCATATCGTGAAGATTAGCACAATTTGCTCTAAAGAATATCACTTAACTGAAAATGTAGTTATACCCACTTACCCGCAAGGTTCAAATCCCACTGGGCATGCTCCCTTCTTACAGGAGCAGCTGAATTAATTTAATAACAGTTATGATCCTCCTCAAGCAACCAAAGGAAAGCCATAGTACATAATCATGCAGGTTTACTGCTTCTTTACAGATAACTAATTTACAGTATCAGGATTAAAAGCATTATATAATATTGATTAGGTGTTAAAATCCATGGAAAGTGCTAACTTCATTAAAATTATCGAAGTCCTCTGTGCTTTATCTCCTTCTCATATTTACTCCGTTGGCAATAGTTTTAGATTTTATTCATACTGACCACATTGTTCTATTTGTAATTGCATCTATTGCTTTAATTCCTCTGGCAAAATTAATTGGCGATTCTACAGAACATCTTTCACTACACTATGGATCTACTTTGGGTTCATTACTCAATGTCACTTTCGGAAATGCGGCGGAGATTATAATTGCGATTGTTGCTATAAATGCAGGTTTAATTGATCTTGTTAAAGCATCTATAACTGGAGCGATACTTGGAAATATTTTATTGATCTTTGGACTAAGTATTTTAGCAGGTGGATTTAGGTATAAAGAGCAACATTTCAGTCAAGAAAATGCCGGACTTCAATCTTCTATGTTATTTCTAGCAATTATTGGATTAGCTGTTCCTACCATTTTAGTTTACACATTAAATGCCGAAGGTGCTAACGGAGCAAGAAGAAATCATTTCTCTTCCTTGGATTAAGTATGGCTGGAGTAGTAGTAGTAAGCGAAATGTTAGTGGGTTCGGTAGAATCTACAGCGAAACAATTCGGTTTTGGAGAATTGTTTGTCGGCGCTATTATTATAGGAATAGTTGGAAACGCTGCTGAACATAGCAGTGCTATTGTACTTGCAAGAAAGGGAAAAATCGAATTATCTATAGGTATTGCTGCTGGCTCAGGCACCCAGATTGCATTATTTGTAGTTCCAATATTGGTAATAGCTGGTATAATTATGAATCAGCCATTTTCTTTAGTATTCACACTATTTGAACTGGTCACTGTTTTCCTCTCTGCTATAATACTGAATTTAATAGCCCGTGACGGCAAGAGCAACTGGTTTGAAGGAATAATGCTTATTCTTGTATACGTTATAATTGCCATAGGTTTTTTCTTCATTAAATAAAGGTAAAATACCGAGCAAAATTCAATTTATCCAATAAGATCACACTTTTTTTGAATTGCTTCCTTTTATTTTTGTTTTGTATAATCGTTATTCATTGCACCCACTATTTAATGAAAGATGTGAAAGCTTTTATTTTAGGAGTACAAACGCAAGACCGTTTTACTCAATCAAACGTATTTTATAACATTTCTATAATATAGTAAAAACTTCCTTAAAGACAAAATAGGACAATTCCAAATTCGATTCGTTGAAACACCGATCATCAGTAACCCGCAAATTCTTCAACCTTGATTCTTTCTTTTGGAATGTTTAGATCATCTTCTTGTAGCAAAGCTTGCATAGCTTTTAGCATGCCAGGAGGGCCACATATATAGAATATCGAATTGTTCAGAACGTTAGTATCTATGTATTTCAAAATCATTGCTTTATTTATCCTCCCATACTCTCCTTTCCAATCATTTATAGTGGATAGTGATTGTTCATGTTGCTCATCCTCATCGTCACTAATGGTATAGATAATCTTGAGATTTTTATTTATGTCCGCCCAATGATCAAACTCTTTTTTGAATAAGATGTTACTACGATTCCTATTGGAATCAAACATTATTATTCTTGTTGGAAGCTGCTTGTCTGTAGCATATTTTATCATGGTTCTAAATGGAGTAACACCAATGCCACCAGAAAGAAATACGGCAGGCTTTGAATAATCCTGATGCAATACAAATTGTCCCTCAGGACCTCTTACCTTTACTTTTGTCCCCTCCTCTAGAATTGAAAGTCTCTTTTTGTATGGCGAATCCCTGATTCTAGTGCTGAACATTATAAAATCCTCAGTTGGAGAGGATGAAATAGTAAAATGTCTGATCGGACCTTTGGGATCATTGTAGACTTCTCCTATATCAAAAAACGCAAATTGACCTGCAGTATAATCTAATAGCGTTGTTTTGTTTTCTAATTGATCATTCTGCTTACTGAATTTAAAAGACATTACATCGGTACCTTCGACTTTATCTTTTTTTGTTAGGGTGAGTTCAAGCTGGGAAGATTTACTTTTAGCTTCTTGTTTCTTAATTAGTATGTCGTTACCATCCACTTTTACTTGATAGGTTGGCTCTGGTTCACTTGCAGGAGGTTCCTTTACTTCTCCTGTCCTTACATCAAATTTGGAATTATGCCAGGGACATTCAACTACACAGCCCCCTAAAGTGCCATCGGCTAGCGGACCGCCTTCATGCGTGCAAATATTGCCAATAGCATAGTATTTTCCTTCAACATTCACTAGACATATATTTTCACCGTCAAGTTGGACTTCTTTCATATGTGAAGGTTGAATGTCATTTGTATTAGCAACCTTTACAAAATCCTCACTCATTGTGATTTCATTATAAGTCCTAAGACTATATGGTTTTCTGTTTGACTTTCCACAATATTATAATTCTACTTATTGAAGCATTATTTTTCTTCTATACTATGAGATGTATATGAAAATTAGCTCATTTCCACGCATTATAATGCATTGTATGATATACGCACGCCGTAAACATTACTTCATCATACATCTATGAATTCTTCTTTTTACTTATCTGAAAATCTTTATGGTCTAGCATTAAATATGGATTGTGATCTATATTACCGATCTAGAAATACGTCTCCAAAGAGCAAAGTTCTATTGCTGTCTGGAATTATGGCAGTATTTGGAGTGAGCGTAAGCATTGTCATAGTTGCTGCGGGTGGCGGTTTTTCAGGATTTGCTCCGTCGCTATTTAGTCCACCGAATACTTTAAACTTGTGGACAATAGGGGAGAATATCCATGCCGGTAGTATGTTAAATTACTCTTTAACTAGAATTGGGAGTCATAGCTCGCTTTGGAGTGGATTGGGAGAAGATAGTTCCCTTGTAGATTCATCGGTGTCTATAAAGTTCGTGGAGGATAGTAACAATAACAATAATTGGCAAACAATTATTGGTGTAAATAATGGAACAGCACCTTCAATGGCTAAAAACAAGCAAGCCACAATTTCATTATCAAAGCAACAATTGACTAATGCCGGTCCGATTGATCAAGCTTTTAAACCATACTATGAGCCCATAGAGTCTTCAATATTAGAAGTTAGAGATATCGCAGAAGGACCAAAGTATCTAGTCAGCGGAGCAGAATGGAATTCAATTACTGGCGGCATAACAACACTTCCAGTAAAGGTGACTGTGCAAGAAAAAATACGTACAACTGCTGGAACTTTTGACACCTACGTATTGAGTTACACAATAGGTCCTAAAACTAGTAGAATTTGGATAGCTCAGGATTTTCCTTTACCTATCAAAGCTGAAGTTTATAATGCTTACGATCAGCTCCAATACAAGTATGATTTAGTTTCCTATAAGACATAATCTCTTGTAGGGAGGAAAAATGAAGCTGAAAAAACCAACGAGAACTACTGTGTGTTAGGAGTTGGCAAATGAAATGTTGTAAGTCGTTGATTGCTTGAACTTTGGTAATTAAATGCATTAATCCTTAAGGACATACAATACCATAATTTCAGACTAACACAACATTCTATAGTCTTCTACCATGAATTCCAGTTATTTGTATATTTTCAATATTTCTGGCCTATCTGGTTCAGTATTTGAATCAAGTTGTTAGATTTGCTACTACTTACACTCGACCTGACGCAGTACAAGGCTCTTTAAGACCATCGTGTGGAGAGAAAATAGGAAAAAATATGGTAGTCGGGGG
>JBPCNB010000276.1:0-2314 GCA_051001675.1 Nitrososphaeraceae archaeon
ATCAATCAGGTGTTAAAGATATGCTGGGAAATTGTAAATAAATCTAGAAATGTGAATAACAATAATGTTAATGGTCAAACTATGACAGTAATAGACAACAAAACAGTATTGCAATCTTTAGCACTTATCAATGACTGCAATAAATACAAAATGGATTTAACGACTAATGGATTTGTTATTACTGATGCCATCAAGTTCGTTCAGACAAACAAGGAGAAACTAACAATGTCTACTAAGGAAGAGAATAATGGTAAAGAATCGAAGGAACCTGATTATGATGAAGATCAGGAGCAGCTAGAAGAAAAGCAAGAAGAGGAAACTGGAGAAAAGGCAACTACGAATACAACCTTTTGATTTAATAATATCCGCAGATCATTATCTTTGACCTTCACAGACTCCTTATGGAGAAGAGGTCAGTGAAACATTTGTTACACCATCATGCACTGAATAATCAGACATCGACATGACACGAAACAACTACTAACGAGACATTTTAGATGGCGTATTGGTTTTCGGGTATTTTATAGAGATCGCAGCATATACGAATACATGTCGGCCTGCATCTTATGTGTTATTGCGCTAGCGGTATTTCCGGAGTTCATGGCATTTTCAGCTCCGTTTATTTCCTCTTCCATTCTGTCAATATAGTATTTCTTCAAAGCTTCTCGGTTTTCTCTTAAGGACCGATCTATTTTCTCGATATTCCCTTACATCATTAGAGACTTTTTCATTTATCTTCTGAGCTATTTCATTCCTCTTCTTCATTAATCTATCAACCCTATTTTCTGACATAACAACTATCATGATAAAGAGGAGAATGCTCAATATTCCTTACATTCAGATCAACTCAGAATCATATCTGAAGAAAAAACCAACCCATTATTCAATAGCTTCCCCAAGAAAGAACCTAACTTATCAAATGGTATAACATAGTCACAATTCAATTTCGGGTTTAGTCTTGGGTCTGAGCGAATACCGATAGAGATACCTACTTTCCTAAATGCAGGATTGTCATTTTCTGAATCCCCTAAATACATTATGGTGTTTTGTCTATCTTTGTTATTATGGTATGAGGATTCTAATATCGAGGTTATTGCGTCGACTGCCATACCCTTATCACATTTGACCGAATAGACATCGAGAAAGGGATGTGCACTGTAACTTTGAATATATGGAAGAAGGGCAGTCGCAGATGCTGAAGTTGATGACTTTATCCTGTCGTTGATTACTCCGTATAAAACTGGCTCTATATTCTTCTTGTATCGTTTCCAATCCTCTCTGTGTCTATAGTCAAATGTTAATCCAGCCAAAAGGTTGTCACTAGTATACTTCCGTTCTACTATGATTTCCACGATTTTTTCTGTGACCTCTCTTGCAAGGGAGTCCAGTAAATCTGAGTTATTCTTTAGTACGTCCCTGTTTGGATAAATCCTAGGGTTCTTGAACTTGATTCTGTTTTTGCCGTTGTTGTCACCGGCAAACTCTATTGTTTCGATACCCATAATGCATGAAATAATCTTGGCAAACTTTGCTCGGCTTTTGAGGAAACTAAAATCTTTGCTAGATATTATACATACTGGTATCTTGCTAGATATACTCCATAAAATATCCTCTAGTCCTTCCGGTATCGTGCTGGATTGGCTCCTAAGAGAACTTGTTGGACATAAAGTTCCATCATAGTCAGAAAATATGGCCGTTATCTGCTTTGCATTTTCAAAATTCATAAGATAAAGGACCTATATTACTAGGATCCGATTAAATCAAGCTGCATTATCATCGACAATGTAACTATTATTGAAATAGATGAGAGTAAAGCCTAAAGCTAACGACACGGCAGTAAAGGCGACCTTATTCACCTGAAGTGTGCATTTCATCCGCCTATTTACTATCTTTACGTCAAGGTAGTACCTCTTCTTTCTTGTATGCTATCTTTAGCCATACTGGTGTGATTATTGTAGTTGTTGCTACCATTATTATTACAGTGGTATAGATATCAGAAGACAGAGCTCCCGAGGAGACACCAACTCCGGCTACAATCAATCCGACTTCTCCTCTTGATACCATACCTATCCCTACCTTCATTGCTTTGCTTTTGTCTTTTAGAAAGATCATTGCTGGTAATCCGCATCCAGCTAACTTTGTAACGACTGCAACTGCTATAATTATTCCTGATAGATATAATACCTCAAGATTAACTTCTCTAAGGTCCACTTGAGCTCCTATGATTGCAAAGAACAATGGCACAAAAATAATACCTAGTTTAGAAACATATTCTTCGACTTACTTAATTATTCTGGTACTAGCTACTGCCATC
>JBPCNB010000277.1:0-1111 GCA_051001675.1 Nitrososphaeraceae archaeon
AATAATAATGCCGGTGCTTATGACGCACCAGCCGACGACGGTAACGAGGCAACCAAGCCTAAGGACCACTTAGGAAATGGCTACAGAGAAACATAATACTTCTGTAGATTTAAGGGTTTTTTTTCCAGATGTTTTGAAACATATTTGGAAGGAAGATAAGGAGCGCAACTGGTCCGTTTATTCTGCCGAACAATCTCGTTACTTTTGGGATAGGAGGGAAACTCCGAAATGAGTCCAAAAGAGATCAAGTCCTTTGTAAAGGAACTTTCAGAAGAGATGGCGGCCACACAACGAGCCATTGCTTTATCGAATAGGAAGTTATCCACGCTAGAAGCGAAGGTAGACAGGATCCTAAACCAGCATGAAAAACGTTATGTGGAGGTTGGCTATCGTGGCTGAAACTAATGACGATAAGGCGTTTGATATGATAAAGGAAAGTATTACAAAGTCGAGCGAAGATTGGCAATCAGAACTAGTATCAAAGTATCATAACCTCAAGTATGTATGTAGGGATAATCTGCCAGGCTTATGGGATTCATTAGAGTTTGAGTTAGCAATACAAAAAATATTGAACATTGCAGACTGTACCCTTCCTTTTGCAGGGATTGTATTAGGAAGACCCAGCAGCCTGAAGACGGTGGGCATTGAACTCTTTAGAAAATGGCATTCTGTTTTCTATACCGATAGTTTCAGCGCCAAATCCATGGTATCACATAGTACCGCTGTAAAGAAAGAAGAATTAGCAAAAATCGATATGTTGCCTAAAATAAAGAATAGATTCCTTTTGACACCCGAATTATCTCCAACGTTTGCCAAGAAAGATGATGACTTGATTGAGATCCTGGGAATACTTACCAGGATACTTGATGGCCATGGCTATGAAAGTGATACAGGCGCACACGGTCATAGAGGATATAATGAGCAAATGATGTTTGTTTGGGCAGGTGCCGCTGTTGATATTCCCTATAAGGTGCATAAGTATTTGGGAACACTGGGCCCTAAACTCTACTTTCTACGATTACCTAATAATCCACACTCTGAAGCAGATTATTACAATAATCTTGACAAGGACTTTGGAGATAAATTAGACAAAATACGGATTGCCCTGTTC
>JBPCNB010000278.1:0-1676 GCA_051001675.1 Nitrososphaeraceae archaeon
GATGATAGATTCGCCATATCATCCATATTCTGATGCCAAATTTACTCTGAATGAAAAGGGAACAGATGATTTAGAGGATGAGTTATCGTCTTCTTCTCCGAAGAAGAGGAGTACGAGTAACAAAAAGTCAATGGATAAGGAAATGGAAGATTAGTCGGTTACTGAGATAATGGCATTCTTTGAAAGTAAAGATGCCTGAATAATTTGAAAATAAAGTAGCGGGGAGTTGATTTGAACCTACGGCCACTGAACTACTTCAGAGGAAACCGCTCTGCGGGTTATGAGCCCACCGGGATTACTTAGCCTATCATTTAGTACAGAAATCTGGCTTCCCCACCCCGCTGTCTTAACCTATAATATTCTAGCAATATATACTATAGAGATATACCTTTCATTGGGAGAATTGCCATGACCTTGCAAATAAAGAAGTTATGAATGAAATATTGTGTAACGAAATACTAGTAATGAATGACACTGTACTAATCTCTAAACAACATTTGATTTGTTTCCATGCCAAGTATGTGACTAATGTATTTCTTGACAAATCTATGCTCTCGCTCTCTTGTGTTGTAACATATCTGCAAGGTGAGTGATTTAAACAGCGAGTGCGAGTAACGTAAGACAGTAAATGGGAATCAGCATGAGTATTGTCAATCCCTGTTGGTTATGTCTTCCGAGAGACTTGTCACATTTGCCTAGGATGCATTCTACTGTTGTTTGTTGTTTTTCTGCCCACATGGGGATTATCTACTTGCCAATGATCTAGATACTATTTTTCTTCTTTTCCCTGAGGAGTGGTAAAAAGTCGCCAAGTGGATTTTTTCTAGCGAGGACAATCACTGTCTTAATCCATTGCGGGTTGCGGTAACACAACCATAACCTTTATTCCTAGAAGTGATTAGCCTGCTATCTTGATAGCGTTGTCTTATCAAAAGCGATCCAAGAATGATTGTATGCTTGAGGAACAAGTAAAGTGTGGTATTATTGGGATGATGTCTGAAACACGTTCCCTACTGTCCATTCTCATTTTATCTTCATATCTCGCTTCCAGATTTTTCTGAAGCAATCAGTGAATTCTCGAGTTCCTTTGAAATAATTCACCAAGCGTAATCACCCATCTTACATATTCTGCTTCATTGATCGTTTTATTCTTCTGCTGTACTTTGACCAGCCTTTCTTGACGTATCCGCTATATTCCTCATCGGTAAGCCACATAGTTATTCTTTCAATTCTCGATAACGCCTCTCCCATAAAATATCGTTTGAGATACGGGAACAATCTAAAGAAAAAGTCAGATTGCTTAACAACGATTAATACGGGGAGAGGAACAGAAGAGTGTGTTAGCGATGCCGAACCTTCTTTCTTCCGAGTGTCATGTTTGGCGAAACAAATTGCTATAGAGAAGGGGCTAGCTTGATATATCTAGCTATCTCGGATACTTATCTAGTGTCTTCGAAAAAGGAAGCAAACACTCAACTGTTTATTGTTTGATTGAGCTTAAAATGAAAGCAGAATGACAAGATTTCTATATAAACCTTTTAAGAACATCAAAATCCAACCTCGTAGACTGGAAATAGTAATTGCAGCTTTAACAATAGCATCTCTTATCATTATACTAATAGCCTACACGGGACACCTGTCTCAATTCCAAATTCAAATCTTGTACACTTTTGATC
>JBPCNB010000279.1:0-1922 GCA_051001675.1 Nitrososphaeraceae archaeon
GTAGAACTCAAGATGATATAACCGAATGCTCAATTGTTCAGGGAAATCTATTCGAAGTAGGCTTACGGATTTTAAAGCCGGGCGGTTTGATTGTATATTGTACGTGCTCCTTTGCACCTGAAGAAAACGAATGTGTTGTCAATTCTGTACTTGACAAGTATAATGTGGATATTGAGCCAATACCATTTGGCCTTGAAGGTTTGACAAATTTCGGAGGAATAGTATACCACAGGAAATTAAAATCCAGCGCGAGGTTTTATCCACACATTCATAATTCCACGGGATTCTATATCGCTAGATTGCGGAAGAATAACTGAGCCAATGTAGTCATATGTTTAGAGCACCGACCAAACAAGAACTTACCCAACTTAGAAGGTCGTTTGACAGATGGGGAATATTCGCATTTATGGAGGCTCAACCACTGTTGATAAATCATAATCGACTCGTTAACAAAAAGGAAGTACATGTAACGACAAAAACTTCCCAAGCTATTCTCTATCTACAGACTTTGCAACCACATCAGGTTGGATTGGCGATTGGGGAGTTAAGAAATAAGAAATTTATACCTTCATTGCCGGGCGCCGAAATTATTGCAAGATATAGTGTAAATTTCCCCTATCTAGTGGTCAATGAGATCGCAGAAGGATTAGTCTTGTATGGAAGAGATATTTTAGGAGAGTCAGTAGTCGAAGTTTCAAATAGATTAGATCAAAATAAAACAGTGATAATTTTAAACAAAAATAGAGAGTCTATAGGAATAGGTCGAACACGCTTTTCTGGAGATGGGCTTTTTCAAAAAGGTGAAGCAACAGTTTATACTTTATGTGATGCAGGTATATTCCTGCGAAATCAAGACGACTAGCAGAAAATAGATCATGACTATTACGTCTATCATAATTTTTCACCTTATTGTTTTCATCTCTTGAAAATTGTGGCATTAATACGTATAGAAGATCAGTACCAGCTTAATAGCAGACTAATCGAATAAGCCATGACATTACTCAAAATAAGAACCTGACTTACCTCAGTATGTCATTTCCTTGTTTTCAAAAGTACAAAGACGGCAACCGCGCCCATCATCCCACCGAGCACGAGCAGTACCTGAATTGGAAAACCCCCAGTCGCAGTAACCGTGCCCTCGGGTGCTTCAGCAGTAACAAATGCAAGCTCATTGTCTCCTGACTTTTCTATCCTCGAAAATCCTGCGATTTGAATCTGGCCGCTAGGAGGTGGTGTAGAGGACTCTATTTCGACCTGCGTTCCATTTATATTTGCTGATGAGTGAGTCACTTTTTCGCTAAACGTGCCTTCTCTAAAACTGCTCTCGCCTAGAGAGTAGATCGAGACCACTCTCGCGCCCCCGATTTCTTCAAATCCTGCACCGGCCGCGCCTGCTTGGCTTCCTGTGGGGTCAAATAGGAAATGCCAACGCTCCATTGGAATTCCCATATCTTGGAAATTAAATAGAGGTTCCCTCATCATAGCGGATGCCTGTGAACCTGCGAGCGCTTGAGCAAGTTGAGGGTAAATTACCTGAATTAGTCCTATAGGATAGTTGACACTAATATTCCCATATTGAGGTGCAATGACCGGCAGGGGTTCATCCACAAACACGCTTCTCCAGTCCAAATCCACGACGGTTCCCTGTTCACTTCGGTCCAAAACGATGCTTGAAAGTATGCCCTCGATAACGATTTTGTATGCAATTTGAACTTTGTTCAGTGAACCCTTGAGAGATCCTGTATAATCCAGTGTCGCGTTTTCTATCTTGACAGGGCTTCCTTTTTGCGTTCTTATATCAGTATTTATTGCGCTTATGAGCTCAGGCATGCCAGGATCAGATGTGTTAAGCGAAAAAAGAACCCTTTCGTCCTTACCATTGAATGGCTGCGCCAATGCGCTATTGGGTTCATATTCTAACG
>JBPCNB010000280.1:0-2725 GCA_051001675.1 Nitrososphaeraceae archaeon
TAGGATCAGAGGTCACAAGCTATCTTGTCAGCCGAAGAAAAATCATACTCAGTGGCTAGGCATTTTTTGTAGAGATGCTTATTTTATTTATTTGCAATATCGAAATGACGCAGCACAACTATAAATTAGATAGCTATCTATTCTGGCACTTCAAGATGACAATTTCATGATAAGGGATGACCATCCATTTGTCCTGTGCGCGAAGCATTACAAGTGAGCTCCTTTACCATAATTCTATCTTCAAGATATGCTAGAGGAGAATCCACATACTAATCAGGATGTCTGGAAATCGTTTTATGCCAAAGGTGAACGTTTTGTGGAAAAGACAAGTGAACACATACTCCAAGGTGTAAACCCTGGGGGAGTATATCAGGCCATTTGGTGCAGAGATGCATCATACATTTTACGAGACTGGTTCATGTCTGGCAACGTTGACGGTTCGTTGCAGCAAATTTTCCGAATTTGGTCCCATCAAATAACACCGAACAGGGAAAAAATAGTATTCGGCAGAGGATCGCCTGATACGAAATTTTTGGCTGAAGTTGCCGAGGAGCAAACGGAGAAGACATTCACCGGCGCGTTGCCCACGACCATATACCAGGCAGGATTCTCTGAAGTCTATGGTCAGAATCCAGATATTGATTCCACAGCTTTGATGATATCTACAACCTCTTGGATTTTGGCTACCTCTTTAAGCCGTGAGAAAACAAATGCAGTCTCTCCTGATGGCCCTTCAGAAGCGACTGTAGCCTCCGAGCATTCATCAAGCTATATTTCCACTCTCCTTTCCAAAATTGGCATAACACAGCCAAAAAAAGTTGCTGAATATGTAATTCCTCGTATGTTCAAAGCTGTAGAATACCTTCAAAAACGAGATATCGACCATGACAACTTGTTAGAGCAGGGTCATAATGAGGATTGGATGGATACTGCATTAAGGTCAGGAAAAATAGTTTACAGCCAAGCATGTTGGATACTAGCTCTAAATAATTTTTCAATTCTACTATCAAAGACGGAAAGACAGTCCGATGCTGAAAGACTTTCAAAATTAGCAGATAAGGCAACTTGGGGGGTGGAACGAGGGTTATGGTCCGAGGAAAATAACAGTTATTTAGACATGCAGCAGGTGCGCTACGACAATACACCTTATAGAATACTCACAGAAGATATTTCGTTATACTTAGTGGCCATCACCGATAATACGTATATGAATAGTCTAAACAAGATTCAAAATGTAGATTCTTACCGACAAGAAGAGAACATGAATTTGAAAGTATTAGGCGATCAGGCTCATCAAAGAGCATTAGGGACATTAAACGCAATCAAGACAAGGGCTTGGAAGGAAAAGTGGCCATTGATAACAGAAGGCAAATTAAAGGCTACTGGTCCATGGGATCTGAAACCATACGAATATCATAATCACACATTCTGGCCATGGATTACGGGAATGGAAATGCTTGCAAGAAGTAGGTTTGATAGGGCCGAAGATTGTGAATACCTGCTTTCCAAATTAGCATCACAAGGGCACCCTCACGAACATGCATTCTATGAATGGATAAACCCAATCAATGATCAGGAAAATGGAGCTTATCCTTTTAGGACTGGGATATCCTCTATAAGGATAGCAATTGCAGATATACTGGGGAAGAGGGATAAGAATAATTCCAAAGGAAATCAATGAACTATAAAGGCATCTGTACGATTATATTTTATGCCGGCGAACTATGTGCTCTTCTTGCCTTTGCCTGGTGTTGTTACCAATCATTGCCACTCCAGCAAGAATTACACACATTGCTGCTATAGTAAGTATTGTTATTTCCTCGTGAAGAAGCGCACATCCTAAGATTACCGCGATCACAGGACTTACATAGGCAAACGTATTGGCTAACGATGGAGTTGTGACTCTAATAAGCCAATAAAAATCCGTGAATCCGACTATCGTGATGATTGCTGTTAAATAAATAAGCGCACTCAGAGATTGAGCTGAGATTTGCGATAACTCAAAACTATGGTATTCACCTAGTAATAGACAATAGCGGTAAGCATCAGGCCTCCCGTAATCATTAGCATCGCAGAGGAAGCTAGTATGCTTACTGGCAACTGTGCTCTTGATGAATAAAGCGAACCCAGGGCCCACGACACAGAGCTGATTATTAGAGCTACTGTACCCACTGGACTTAGTGTGCCGGCTCCAATCGAAGGAGCAACAAGTAACACAAGGCCACCAAATCCCGCACCTAGTCCGACTATTGTCGATTTTGATAGGTGTTTTCTATAAATTAGATATGCGACTATTGCTACCCAAAGTGGAACCGTAGAATTTAGCAAGCCCGTAATACCAGAAGAAAGATATTGTGCACCCCAAGTTAATACTCCCTGGCCACCCAAAAACAACGTAAGTCATAGTATCAGAGCATGCTTCCATTGCTGTTTCGTTATGCGCTCCCGTTTATAACCACCACGAATGTAGTATATTGAGAAAAGAACGAGTCCTGCAATAGTGAATCTAATTCCTGCACTCAGTAATGGCGGGATGGTATCAATAGTAAGTTTAATCGCTAAAAAGCTCGAACCATTGATTATCCACAGCGTGATCAGAATAAGCCATATTTTAGAACGGGTTTCGTGGGCTGGTGGTGGTTGTTGTTGTTGTTGCAAACTAAACCACTATGGGGAAAATTAACTGGATTAAAACTGTTTGCAGTCTTAGTGAGAAGTTATGAAT
>JBPCNB010000281.1:0-1185 GCA_051001675.1 Nitrososphaeraceae archaeon
AGTCACATTTTACTCTAATGGATAATCCTTCTGTTATTCGTGTGCTATGATCCTCTTTGATTATCTTTGTTATGATGTGATAAGATAGAGATTTGATCCCTTCTATCGATGAAACATTCTGTCTAACAAACTCTTCTAATCCTTCGACAGAATTAAGACTCAATTTGATTGCTATACTGTACTCTCCTGTTGTAGTATAGACATCTTTTACCACTGGAAAAGAAGAGAGTCTACTTGCAATATTTATCGAATAAGAAGGATCTACTTTCAGATATACTAGAGCATGAATTTGGTTTTCTATTTTGTTTAAATCAAGTACAGGTTCTATATTTTTTATTAAGCCTATATCTTTCATCCTAGAGAAATGAGATTCAACGGTAGGAGTACTTACTTTTGTTTCCTTCGCAATCTGTCTGAAGGATTTTCTACCATCTTGCATCAAAGAATTGATAATTGCAATATCGATGTTATCGAGCTTCATTATTAGAACTTGAGCTTGTCATTAAACGAATGGCTAATAAGTGTTGAAATAGAAAACCAAAAGTGCTGAGTCGACAAAGTTGCCTATCGTCCCAGTGGATAGTCTTTCTTTAGTTTTGTATACATACCCTCACTGCATATCCATGGAAAATCAGGTATACCAACTACCTTTATTTCGCCATCAATAACCATCGTAGGAACTGACCTAACTCCATAGGTTTTCATTTTCTGCTCAATCTCTTCCGTCATATTATTAACATCATAGACTATCTGATTACAGCCTTCGCATTTTCCAATCTGTATATCATCGGTGATATGCTTGCACAAAGGATAGTTAGCAGAGAATATTTCTATTGCATGATGCTTCTTGGCCGTTACAGATTAGAGAGTATTATTAACTTATATATTGACTTGGACCGCTTCCCTCAGATCCCCACATTAAAACGGGTTTCCTTCAGTGTCCAAGTTTTTAAATACGCTCATTTCCTCTTTCATTAATGTATAAATCTCCGTGTGAATCAATAATCACTGAAGTAGGAAGGTTAAATTGGCCACTTTGATTCCCTTCTGTTCCGAAACTTTTTATGAAATCGCCGTTTATATCAAATTTCTGGATGCAATTACTACCTCTATCAGCAACCCAGACGTTTCCTTCTATATCAACATCAAGACCATACGGAAGTGTGAACTCGCCCTCTCCCTCTC
>JBPCNB010000282.1:0-1477 GCA_051001675.1 Nitrososphaeraceae archaeon
AGGCCGGTGTTAGAGAGGTTTCGGAGAATTACAATCAAATGTATAATGTTAAAATTGCTCATGGCTTCAGGAAATACTTCTCCAGTACCTTATCAAATATCAAAGCACTAGACGGAAGCGGCAGAAATGCTATAGACTTCATAAAAAAAGAATGGCTTCTCGGTCATTCTCTAACTGGAATACATACCTTAGAAGAAAACTACAATCGAAATGATAGGGTCAAAATGTTGTTTGATTAATATCTCAAGGCTGTAAAAGAGCTCACTATCTCTGATGAGGAAAGACTTCAAGTAGAGGTAAAGAAACTACAGACCGACATGTCCAATATGAAGACAGTTGAATTCCAACTTGCATCCAAAGATAGAGAGATTCAGGATCTAGTAAAGAAGCAAGAGAGGTTTGAACAATTAATTCAATCGCTTATAGATGCAGGACAGTTGAAGCCTGTTCCTAAATGAGATTAGCTCAGAATATATTTGCCATAGAAATCACTCCAGCTATTACATAAATAAAGACATTATCATTATTATTATGTCTAAGTAAAGATAATCGAGTGGCTTTTTCCACCTCTGATTCTATGTCATTTTCATCGAGGCCTTTAATTTTATTAAAAAAGGCTTCAATTTCTTTTGAACTCTTCTTAGATAGTTCTGCATCGACATATCTAAAGTCCTTAACTACATTCCAGAATTTCTCTTCCTCATAATTGCGAATCAGATTATACAATATCTCCCACTCGTATTTTTGATATCGATATAACATTCCATTTTCTAGTAGAAGTTGATCAATTCTGCGACCAATTTCTGGTTTCTTTAACGCATGTAGTACTTGTTCTAAATACTCATCAGTAGACTCGTAAGATGAATATCTTCCTCCAAAGTCAGTTTCCTCGTAAGCCCGCTCCTCAGGCCGTCCTCTGTTCTCTTTAGGTTTATCTCTTGTGTTTCGAAGAAAGAAAGTTCGGCAGAATTGTTGTAATATATCTGTGAAATCTGAACCATCAATATTCTGCAGATTGGCCGGATCAAGTTATCACTGGATAACTTATCATTAACATCATCTGCTGTTGTCGAAAAGCATGATGATCCTATTTCCGTCGGAGCTGATAGAGAAAGGATAACGCAGGTATTGTATAATCTATTAGATAATGCTATTAAATTTACTCAGGAAGGCGCTATATTAGTGAAAGTCAAGAAAAAGAGACAATGATGATGCCAAAGAAGTTGTAGTAGTTAGTGTTAAAGATACTGGCTCAGGTATTCATGCTGAAATAATGCCAAAACTATTTTCAAAGTTTGCTTCGAAATCTTTCTCAGGTACAGGCCTAGGATTGTATATTTCCAAAAGTATTGTTGAAGCTCATGGTGGCAAGATATGGGCTGAAAACAATACTGATGGAAAAGGAGCTACATTTAGTTTTAGTCTTCCACTTGATTGAACAGAGGATGAATCTTCGATAGTTACCAATTTCTTCCTC
>JBPCNB010000283.1:0-2476 GCA_051001675.1 Nitrososphaeraceae archaeon
TCTGATATCTTAACCATGGATGGTAATGTATAGTATCTATTTTGAAAGTCTCTTTCGCTGTCACTTTCAGGCAATTTGCCAAATATTCTAAAAGAACCCTTGGAGGTCACAAATTTTTCTATTTCGAAATCTTGTGTGCTTTTACCGTCATTATTATCATCATGATTATTGTTTTCTGGATTTAGTTTGTAAAATATGCTAGTACCTGCATTTGTGACCCATAAATTACTATTATCATCCACAGCCAGCCCCCAAGGAGAACTCAGATCACTTGGTAAGTCAAAGGCATCAAATGATTTGTTATCCAAACTGTATCTAAATATCTGTCCTTTGTATCCATATATCATCATTGAAACCCACAATGCATTCTCCTTTTCATCAAAAGCAAGTGAACCAGTGGTTACAAAAACAGGATCAGTCTCTTCAAATCCTTCTATAGGAATAGGTATTTCAGATATTCCTTCAGATGTTTCATTTTTCAATCTATCGATTTCAGCCATCCATATAGAAGGTGAGAACATCCCAACAAAGTAAACAATACTGTCGTTATTTGGATTAAATTCTATAGATGATGGATAAGTAGTGCCAAAATCTTGTGACTGACCTGGAAGTGTATATCTTTCAAATGAGTTTGTGGATGTGATGTATCTCCATATTGCATTTTGTTTTCCATCTGTAAACCAAACATCACCGTTTGCGTTATCTGGGTTGTCTATCTCCACATCCCACACTTGTGAAAATTCACGGTCATTATTGCGTGATGGCCATGTTGGAATTTGCATTTCTTCATTAAATTTATCTTCTTCTATGTCGTAGCTTCCCAAAATGCCTTTCTTTGTTGATACATACCAAACTCTATCTTCTATAATATCTACTCCTATTCCTAACGGCATTTCACAGTTTTGGGGAAGTACATATTCAGTGACGTATTCAGTTGAATTGGGCAGGGTATTCATACCACAAAAGCTGTTTTGAAAAGTTTTCAATTTTTCATTTTGCTGAATGGATGAAGATGAAGATACTGTTTCAGCCGCATTTTCTGAGTCTATTTCTACGATCGTAGAGGTAGTAAATAGAATCAAGAGGAATGATAAAATTGCAATTAGTATTATTATTAGCCTAATGAGACACCTCAGTAAACTCAATATTGAGTAAAAAATAATCTTTTTGATACAACATGAATGAAAGGAATGTAAGTACTTTCAATTATTTATTCAGCCTTTAATATTTAGCTGTCTCTCTCATATGGCCTCTCCTTTCCATCACTATTATGATTGTTGATAATACTACAAATGCTATCTGAAATACTTGTATCGCAATACCTATTTCATTAATCGGTCCTCCTCTACCTGTAATTGGGTTCCCTGGCATCCTTGTCATAGCCCACACTATTATCAATATTATAGTACCTGCTATCCCTATGTAATACCATACTCTTCCCCACCTCTTTATCATAGGTAATGCCCAAAATAGTTGCGCTATACCTGCAACGATAAAGAATGTTCCATTGAGTATGTTAAACCCTATAACATTTGATGCAAATATAAGATGCAAAATTCCTGCAATTCCCGTAGTTGCGGCTGCTGCATAATACAATGCACCAGTACTTCTCTTACTTGTCCGCATGTTCACAAATCTCCTTTCTTATTCGCTATCTCTAATGTGGATTATATACTATTACCTATCCTGCTCTTTTCATCTTTGAGCCACAATTAGGACATTTAATTTCCTTATGCTCTTTACCGCAACTCACACAGTAATACTTTATAGGTCTATATCCACCATACGTTGAAGAAGAAGAAGAAGCAGATAATGATTTGAAGAACTCTTTGATATTCTTTACACCTGCTCTCTTCAACATTCTTCTTGCTCTAATAAAATTTAGGAGTAAGAAGGCGCCAAGCGCTCCAACTAGTGAAATAGGAAATGGTAGAACTAATGCCATGGCAACCCCCATAGCCATGTAAATACCCATCCATTTTAACTGATGTAGAAGAAATTGCTTATTAGTATACGGAGTACTCATAATAATTCTTATCAAAAATAGCTATTAAGTCATCTGTGTACTTTGCAGTACTTTGTGTTGTCAAATAATCGAATACCTATTACACAATCTACTATCCTATGGATATGGGGGGACTGGCAACAAGAATGTTGAGGTTGTGAGCAAGCACTAAAGAGCAAAACAGCCAATTACATCCACTTAGGAGACTAAAGTTAGGCTCCCATCAGCATATATTGTTGTTCCTGCAATATAGCTTGCATCATTAAAGGCTAAGAATAAAGCCACTTTTGCTATATCCGCTGGTTTTCTATTCTATGCACGTTTAACTGAGAAGAATTTGAATTTATTGAACT
The DNA here is from genome assembly GCA_051001675.1 of Nitrososphaeraceae archaeon. Taxonomy (GTDB): domain Archaea; phylum Thermoproteota; class Nitrososphaeria; order Nitrososphaerales; family Nitrososphaeraceae; genus TH5893. The sequence goes on from JBPCNB010000283.1 coordinate 2,359, forward strand.
TATCATGATCGCCAGTATTACATATTCCATGCGGATTTAAGCTTTATCGCAGACATTCGTACCAAGATGATAATGAAAGTCATAACTCCTTAGTTATAAGGCATTTTATGTGTAAAAT
>JBPCNB010000284.1:0-1565 GCA_051001675.1 Nitrososphaeraceae archaeon
AAAAACCGTCCAAGAAGTTTATCGAACTCAAGAGGTTAACCGGTGAATATACATTTGTAGAAAATATTGGCGCTGATACTCAATCATTGTATGTTCCAATTTTGGAGTTGGAGAAATGCACCTTTAACTTTCCGCTATAGACAGTTATAGATTATTTGCAAAGAGTATAAAAATGAATAAACTAATCCCCAAGGTATTTTCTATCCTCTATAAGGACCCACAGGATGCGACCTCGAGAACGATAAGAAGAACAAGAAAATGACAATCTAAACAGGATACAAGTCCTAAATTACTAGGAATCCTGTGTGAACTACAAATGATAGAACAGGCCGTACTTCTTTCATCTTTTCTTGAATAGCCAAGTATGCACTTATTATCATAATCTTGTCCAACTAATTGTGAGTCGTGCTTATCCATACCATGCTCTCCGTATTCATAGATGTGTACATATGTTTGAGTCCAGCACCAATAGCTATCGATCAGCCATTCTGTTGTTCAGGTATTCTTACTTTCTTAAATTCCTCGATTTGAAACGGAATACCTTGGAATCCTCTTTAATTTTTCAAATATAGCATTAAATTTACAATGGAGAAGTCAAAACGGAAGAATATCTCATACGAACATGCATTTAAGTATTTGTTGTTGAACATCCGGCCACCAACCCGTCACCGTAGGATTTGTAACGTTATATTTATATATAAAATGCGAAGACTGACCAATAACGGTTACAGGGAAATAGACTATGAATTTGATACAGATTTCGAATGTTTCTAGTAAGAATACGTCTGCTAGACGAACAGTAAGACATACACAAAGCATTTGTCCAGATTGCAATATGATACTGGATGCGGAAGTTTTCGAAAGGGAAGGGAAGGTCTACATGACAAAGACTTGTCCGACACATGGGGAATGCGAAGAGCTATATTTTGGATCATATGAGATGTACAAGAAATTTAGCACATATTGGATGGACGGTAAGGGCGCTCAAGCACCCAATGTTATGATTGATAAATGCGCCTGTCCGACCAACTGTGGATTATGTACGAACCATCTTTCACATTCTGGCTTGGCTAACATAATTATCACCAATAGGTGTGACTTGACATGCTGGTATTGCTTCTTCTACGTAAAGAAAGGCCTTGAAGGCGCTTATCTATACGAACCCAATCATGAACAGGTAAGATCAATGATGAAAACTTTAAAAGCTCAAAGACCAATTGCAGGTAATTCTATCCAGATTACCGGTGGAGAGCCGATGTTAAGAGATGATATTACCGAAATGATTAAAATAATGAAGGAGGAAGGAGTGGATCACGTTCAACTAAACACCAATGGTATCAAGTTGGCTCTGTCTCCAGAAACAATGAGACAGATAAGGATGGCAGGTGTAAACAATTTGTATTTATCTTTCGATGGTGTTACTCCGAGAACTAACCCCAAGAACCATTGGGAAGTACCATACGCCCTTGAATCAGCAAGAAAATGTGACATGACAGTTGTATTCGTACCCACAGTAATTAAATCGATTAACGATCATGAATTGGGGGGAATTATTAGATATGCTC
>JBPCNB010000285.1:0-1550 GCA_051001675.1 Nitrososphaeraceae archaeon
TGTATAAGGAGTTTTCATCCTTATCTTGTAATTTGTCAACTGTAAAATAATATATCTTACGATATAGTCGTAGGAGACCTTGTACTTTGTCTTTGGAATATATAAGAAGATCTGAACGAAAAGCTAAGAAAAGTAAGAGTAAAAGAGACAAAATGCTTTCGAAAAGCCCATGTCGATAATCTTGAAAACGACACTCATCTTTTTATGCATATAAAGTTCAGGGATTCATCCTAATGAATTACCTGAATAGCTCCTTTCATTGTCTCAGGATGATAATTACAGTAGTATTCCATTGATGTGTCTACAGGCATATTGGGTTCTATATATACTTGACCTGATTCACTTGGTTCAATATCTTCACTCGTTGCAAATACGTTGCCTTCTGATCCTAGTATAATTAATTTGTGTTTTTCTTCTGTAGGGTTTTGAAGCCTTAAAATGTTTTTAGAATCAGCTATCACCATGAGGGTTGGATTAATATCTTTAGATGCAACATCGAACCATTTGTAAAGTCTATTTGTTTCTTCTATAACCAGTAACTGAATTATATTATTGTCTGGATATAGCGTGTTTTCTAACGTTGTATTTGAGAGTGGAGCGGAATTATTGGGTAGTGTTATTTGATTATTTATTGTATTATCAATCCGATCATTGTTAATTGCTTCTGCATAGACGCTTATAGCCATTGAAAATAACAATATAAATAATAAAGTTGTTAGAGTAATCGTCAATATTCCGATGTTAAGATTGTACAAACCAATTTTTTCAGATATCATAACTTCTACGATTAGCTGAAATATTTATTAATTATGAGAATAATCTGCGAGAATTTCCCGTTAGTTGATTTTTCCCTATATTTTCCCATCTTCTTCATTGTGAACGGTTAACAGTTACCTATGGAAGATATTTTGCTACAAACTACCCAGAATTATTGATTATTCAACCACGACACAAAAGACCTGTTTTTACTGCTCCCCCTACTTCAGATATACCTACTGTCTACAAATGCGATCTGTGTGATACGTATCTATCTGCATGTTTTGCTACAATCTTTAGCAAATATTTTTCTCCCGAACCACCAATCATTATTGTTGGATGGGATTTTTGGATTGGTTTGGGATTACATATGGCTTCTTTTATTTTATAATATTTGCCTTCATAAGAAGCTCGTTTATCTGTCCACATTGCCCTGATTATACTTAAAGACTCATCCAATTGTTTAATTCTTGATATGTTTGATGGAAAATCATAGCCGTATGAAATATTTTCTTGCTCATACCATCCTGCACCTATTCCTAATTCTATTCTACCATTGCTTATTACATCTAAAGTTGAGAGCATCTTTCCCAATAATGGTGGATTACGATAAGAGTTACATGCTACTATCTGACCTATCTTTATCTTATTCGTAATTGCTGCTGTACATGACAACGGTGCAAAGCACTCAAAAATATTCTTCTCTATGGCGTCCTTATAAAGGAGGTGTTTTTGTTCAAAGCCAAATTATTATTATTGTTATGGTTTAATCTCTCTTTTATACACTTAAACGA
>JBPCNB010000286.1:0-1568 GCA_051001675.1 Nitrososphaeraceae archaeon
ATATATGATTTGTTCATACTTATGGTATTCTTTGCCACACCAAGATTCCCTTCTTCTCAAATCGTTCTTGGACAGTATATAGGAATGGGGTCACTTATAGGAGTCAGTTTAGCAGGCTCACTTATCACTCTTGTATTGCCTCGTAATCTCATAGGATTGATAGGATTATTTCCCATTGCCATAGGAATCAAAGAGCTACTGGAATTACATAAAAAAGGTGATAAAGAAGATGATGAGAAACTAGCTAAAAAACTCTTACGAAGCAAAAAAACACAACTGCCTTTCCTAACCGTTGCAGCCGTAACATTCTCTGGTGGAGAGGAAATTGGAATCTATACAACACTGTTTGCGACAAATAATGAAGTTGGAGCTATTATCACACTTATCTCAGTGGTTATGGTGTCGACAGCGTTCTGGTGTTTTCTAGCAAACTATCTTGTCAAGCACAGTTTCCTTGCAAATGTATTTCGCAGCATCGGAAGTAGAGTATTTCCTTATGTGTTGATAGGACTTGGAATATACATACTGGCAGAGGCCTTCCTAATGGTATAGAAAAGACATGTGATTAGAAGTCAAAAACAGTTTAGTAAAATATAGTATTGTATTATTTCAGACTCTGTAGATCATCATCTTTAGATCGTGAGTTTTCCACTGCTAACTGGATTCAAGCTGCAAGACTTTCTTTCTATTCAATTACTATTAGCGTCATCGTTGACCCGACCGTATCTATTGTTCTTATGTGTCGTGTTATAGTATCTTTCAAGCTATCAAGGGTTTGGGAAGCGATTTTTACAACTATATCATAAACGCCATTTACTTCGCTAACTTCTACTATGCCTGGCACTTTTTTCAGTTTGTCTATGAACTTCTCTTCAGTTCCAATATCATAATTGATCAGAACATATGCTGTTGGCATACTTTCATCAATAGCTGTTGTAGCTTATATCAGCCTACCCCTGCAGGAGGTTTGGATTGTCCTAGTTCGCTGTGTTCTAACCTCTGATGAGAATCTAATGTTTCAGCACTATCAAACGATTTACCACATATGCTGCATAAATACTGTTTACTCGGTTTATTCTTATTTGAAGATGATGAAGCAGCAGTCTCTGGCATTACTATAATTGTAGACAACATACGTAATTAATCTCTGATAGTCAAAAATCGTTCTGGCATATAGTTCTGAAACTGAAAACCAGGATCCAAAAACTAGAACACTTTAGCATGGATGTTATTATTTAGGGGAGGTGAATAGGAAACCATGGATAGAAATCTTATCCAACAAGTTGAGGAGAATAAAGAACAAGACGTAGATGGAGTTCCTGTATGCGGTGCAAACCTTTCATCTCCCGTGTTTGACAGAACAAACTTCATTAGGGAAGTTCATTACAAGATAGGGACCCGGCTTTATATCGAAAATGCTGACTAGAGATAATGATAAGAAACAATCGGAAGAAGAAGAAAGAGTCCTAGAACTGGAAAACATAGTGGGTAATCTACTTATAGCAGAATATCAAGTAGACAGACTTCGAACTCGATTAAGTGATGTAGTTAGTGGATATAGACCTCAA
>JBPCNB010000287.1:0-2270 GCA_051001675.1 Nitrososphaeraceae archaeon
AGTGTTTATGACTTCTTTGAGACAGTTGCCAAGAAAGGTATTGATTCTATTCGCAGCTTAGAATTCTCTTCAGAGACGACAAGGGCGATTGAAGACGAAAGTAACAAGATTCAAGTCCCTCACGTAGAGATCCGAGATATCTTAGAGATTTCTTCAAGAGACCCACACGGAATTGACGTAATTAAAAATATATTATCGCCACTAGAAACTGCGAAAAGCAACGTACAAGTAAACATAAACTATATTGGCGCTCCGAAATATCGTGTGACCGTTCAGGCAGAAAACTTCAAACTGGCTGAAAAGACCATGAACAATATTATGGAGAAGGCTCAGTCATCTATAGAAAAGTACCACGGGATGTTTAGTTTCAGCCGCGAAAGTTCTCGGAAGAGTCACTGATGAAGCATCTTATCAGAAAATGCCCCAAATGCAATACCTACACACTGAAACAGGAATGTGCCCCATGCAATGTTCATACAATAGATCCTCATCCCCCCAAATATTCTCCCGACGATAGGTACGCCCGGTACAGAATCGAAGACCGCTACAAAAACGGATCCTGATGGTCTGGACGACTGCAATCTACATATCTCTCCAAACAGCTTTAGTCTTGGCAAGAAGAACGAAACCTACAAGATAGATTAGTTGGATAGATAGGCCTAGGCCCATGCTCCATTGTGCCGGTGTTGGTATTCCCATAATGTATTGCAACATCAGTGAAGCATGCGTCGTCGGAACTACAAATGCGATATATTGTAATTCTGTTGGTAGGCGCTCAATTGAGTAGAATACGGGTGGCAAAACAGCCAAAATTACATTCACGAAGGAAATTATCTGGGTTGCATTTCGCATGTGGAGCATGTGAGATGATAGGAAGAAACCCATAGCTGACATTGCACCCCATACAAGAAAAATTGTGAGGATCAGAAAGGGAACAAAGGTTATTGAGGTTCCAAGATAGGCAGTGAGAAATGCTAAGACCATGAGCGCTGGAAGGCCGAATAGAATCTGTGACAAGGCTAGACCTGACATATATGTTAGGGAGGATACAGGCGAAGCCACAAAAACGTCTTGGATTTTATACTCGGTTTTGTAAAAAGATATATCCTGTCCTAGAGCGAGACCATAACCCACCAATGCCATTACGAGACTTCCTGACACAGCGAATTCGAGATACTGACCATTGCTAACAACGAATAATACAAATAACAAAGAAAAGGGACTAATTGCAGAGAAAACTAAAGAAATGGGGTTTCGACGCAGCCATAATATTCCAGTCATATAGGCTATCAGGATTATTTGCCTTACTGCTATCTGAAGGCTAGTAGACGACAATGGAACCACAGAAATAATATTGCTTACCCCCCTCTTGTTATTATTCTTACTCATTGACACAAATCGACTTCCTATCAGAGCGTGTTGACCACTTTGTCATTTATCCAGAACAAGGAATAAATCCATATCTATCGTGTGGCCTTATTGTTGCCTCCAGGCCCACGAGTGTGAACTGAAACTATTGTTTTGAGCCTCACAAGGCAAAGTGTGCCTTAGGGTGAATTTGTTGTAGTATTGCTACCAGACTGGGTTTGATTAATTATGTTATCTGCGGCGAAACTTGTGGCGTTAGTATTTCGTGCCTCGTCTATTACTGATCTCATTGTCGTGTTGTCTGATCCTCCTTGTGTGGTATTACTGAGCCCAGTTTGATTAATTATGTTCTTTATAGCAAAACTTGTTGCATTAGCGCTTTGAGTCTGCTCCAGAACAGATTTCAGCGCCACGTCAGGAATTTGAGCACCAAGTTGCGTACTCTGACTTTTATTAACAAGCGACTGAGACCCGTCCGTCATATTATCGCCCTGAGCTACAACGTCTACTATCGAGATGCCAAAAGCAAGAAGACCCACCATTATGGCTGGAATAGCTATGCCAGACATAAACAAAGACGATATCCCTTTCATATTCATTATGCACACAATAATACCCCCCGAATTTATTGCTTCCTACTTTCTATTCTATTTGAAAGTTTTAGTTTTAAGCACACTAACACTATATCATCCATATTCAAATCGATCTTGCTGGACCCGCGAATCTTGATTGGTCTTGACAATGGTTGGACGCACACAAATGACGACGAATAAAGCCTGATGAAAACGTTGGATCTACCCATTATCTGTAAAAATCATTGCAATGAAATCACTTAATTTAATAAATTTAAGGCAAATAACGATACTAGATATTTTATTGAATAATAAAAAAGAGAGTTTTGG
>JBPCNB010000288.1:0-1582 GCA_051001675.1 Nitrososphaeraceae archaeon
GGCAAACTAGAGAAAATTTATATTTCAATCAGCCATAAGAGGGTAGTAGTTCTCTTCGTTCCGGACGTTGACTATCAGCAATAGTATAATCATGTGTTGAATACTATTTTACATAAATCTGACGAAGGAGCTAAAGATGAGTTGAATAAAAGGCCGAGGAAAACTGCTACTACTACAATAACATCAAATCAAAATCGGGATAGACCCCTTCTACGTCTCTATGTTAAGGGGTTTATCTTAGGACAATGCACTTGCAATCGTCAACTACATTCTTTCGATGATAAATGAAATCAATATTTCCGATAATAATAGAAGGTTAAACATTTATGCGCCTTATAGAATCTCCAGTTTTTCAATGAAAAAACCATACTAAGAGTTGGTAAGAAATGATCTGTTGCAATATCTAGATAGTTTCGGAAAACCTGAAGCATCAGACCCTCTACATAATTGGATTGGAACTTATATTATCTGGAGTTTTATTCATACGATTTTTTTTAGATGGCTGTCGTATCCCAACATAGAACAAAAAAAGCGACCAAAACCAGAAAGTGTGGAGGTAGTGGAGACAGCGGAGGCTTCATTCCTATTTAATGGAAGGAGCCGACTGCTCATGAAATGAGATGAGAATCAAAAATCATCCATCTTATATTTATTTTATTTAACTACATGTCGTATCGCCATTTCTGGTGTACCCAATATGGGAATCCGCTTAGCATCATGGGTCAACCATATTTGTATCCCCCTCCAGCAATCAATGGAATGCATTTCTTCGTGAGTCATTTGAGCAATGCAGTTAGGCAGGCTGAGAATCAAATCCAACACGGTTCTGTTTTTTTAATGGTTAGTTCAAGAGTAGCAATGATCGCTGCCCTAACATAGAGATTTTGAATCGATCGAAGATGTTTTCAAAGCCCTTCGTATCAGCCCGGGTTTCTTCTTGCACTCGGAATACGGTATATATGTAATAGGTTCTTTTCATTGTAACGTTCGACTTCGATATTACTATCAGCCATTTCGCTTGAATAAACTACCTAATATGTTCTTATGCTACTAAAAAAGTGGCTTTATCCTCTGCTAATAAAATCTATAAACACTATGATCAAATGGGTCTTTCGTCAGTACTAGTCTAGAATTCCTCAAAGTTTTGCCCATTCTGAAATCTTTTTGGGCTATGATATGGTATTGATACTTTTTGTATTGTGTTGCCGAGTCTTATGCATGATCTATTTACTTTGATTGCATTGTTGGCTTTGCGAAGACAGCCCAAAACTATAAATAACTATCAGTGTTGTATATAGAAATATCATGTATGCAACGGAATGTGTTAACGATTCGAAATTCAAAGATGTATCTAATATTCTAAAGAAAATATCGGATGACAGGGCGTTAATTCTTTTTAATGGGATTGCTCTTTCTAATGGAGAGCGATATATGTCTTTAAAGGAGATGAACCTGACTACCAAACAATATTACTCCAGAATTTCTGGTTTGTTAAATGCTGGCTTGATTAAAAGACACAAGGGAAAGTATTCTTTAACACTATTGGGTAAAATAGTATATGACGCTCATTTGATAATTGGGA
>JBPCNB010000289.1:0-4764 GCA_051001675.1 Nitrososphaeraceae archaeon
CATCATCTATCAAGTTTCAAAATATGGTAAAGGAAATGACAATGAAGGTATCGTTGTACAACCTGTTTAGAGGAATGACATAAACTGGATGGAATGGATTTATGCTGAGTAGTTATGCAACAGAGCACATATTTTATACAATTAATGATAATGCGATTATTAGGTTATTTAGTAGATTTGTAGGTTTTACCTAAAGCAGATTTAGAAAGTCATGCCCTAAAACATGGTTTTTCGTATTATCTTTCTTAGAGATAAGTCTGGTATATCATTGCGCATTATCGATTACGAATACTGTTTGTGTATATAACACCATTTCCATGCCTTATTAGGTAATGCAATCATAACAGGATGACCTGTCTGCTTGAAATGTTTTGTTGCATGAAGACCTATTGAAGAGTCACAACAGCCAACATGACCACATCCTAAACACATACGTAAAGCTACCCAATCCGTTCCCTCTTTGTCGCATTCCTCACAAGCAGGTGTTCTGGGAGAAACTTTGTTTTCGTCTATGTCAGCAAAATGTTCGCAACTTTTATCGACATTCCCGTCTTTTTCAAATTGTATCATTATATAATGCTAATAAAGTGAGAAATACTATAAGCTATTCTATGTGGTGCAGGAACTGATTCAGAATAACCATTTCAGAAACTAAAAAAGGAATATGGCTCATGTTGTACCATTACCAAATACACTGGCCATTCTAACGACCAAATTATTCAGACAGCGAATCATAAACCACTAACTACTGTCCTCTTGTATACAAGAAATGGTGATTCGTGCATGTGAGTGAATAAGATGTTATCTGTAGTAATAAAATGAGATGCATGTTAAAGGGAGTGAGAGTGCAGAAATAAAATATGTTCTCCTGAGCTGGCACACCATCGGCACACACTACACATCAACCCGATTACATGAAGAAACCTGGAATCAGCAATCGACCAGTCAAATATTGCAGCTATAGATACAAAACCGATATTTACAAGAATTCAGCTTCTATAACTAAATTCTTCCATAAATTTGATATATGCCCCCTCTTTATTTAGGTTAAATGACCAAGTTAATGGTCAGATGTAAAAATTGTAGGTTCAAATTCCCTTCCTTTACGCAGATAAATGAAGTGGCGTTTGAAACAGCAGCACCATCGAATAGCGCAGAAGAATGCCCTGGTTGTAGGGAAATGTTGGCTTACTATAAGAAAGACTATTTTTTTGAATAGTTATTTGAAAAATTTGAAGAAGCATATACGTATCTTGTATCTTATGATTCTGAAACAAAGTTATTAAATCAGATAACGCATTGATTAGTATCTTATGGATTCTTTTCCACCTAAGGAATTATGGTGCTTTAACTGTAATTGTACAAAAGCTGTCTGTATTCATGACAGCTGCCCCGAACACTGTGATATGTGTATGAGAATTAAAGAAATAATATTAAAAACAACAACAGGAGCACCTTCATAGGGGCTAATTATTTTCCTATTTTAATTGCTTGGCACTAAATACGCGGCTTCTGCCTTCACGCTTTTGATATAATTCTCGATGTTTTACAATAATCCGCCTCTGTATTACAGCAAGAAATGAGGAATATAGGGGGCAAGAAATAATTGGAGACGAAGCCGGAAATAATTTGCTACTAATTCACCACTACATTTCCTGTCATCCACGGATGCAGAATACACAAGTAACCATATGTTCCTGGCTTTTCAAATGTTACAGTAAATGTATTCCCAGAGCCAGGATAGACCTGCTCTAGTCCATTTGGAAGAAACCAACCTGAATTAACATACTTCTCAGTGCCTGTCATGGAATAATTTGCATTTGGCTTCATAAAGCTTACAGTACCTTGGAAATCAATTGTAACAGGACTGTATGTTCTGGCGTTAACGCCGACTAGTGTGTTCATTCCACCTTTATCAGGTATTAAAAGTGCTTCATTATTAGAGCCTGGTGGTTGAGAGGTGAATTTCGTGGTATTTGCAACAAGAAGGGGAGAAACAACTCCTGCCATAGTATTGTTATCTAGCACGAATGTTACAGTATGGGGTTCCGCTGCTCCCTCTGTTGGATTATACCATGTTACACTTTCGCCAGCATTTATCTCTACGTCTTGGGGCACATATATTGTCCAAGGAGCAGTAGCGTTTCCTCCTCCAGCGGCCACCTTCATTACGGCTGTTGGTTGTTCTTGTGCTGATGTGTCATTGATGTTAATTTGGAACGTGCCAACACTAGCGGCAAACAATATCAAAATCATTCCGACGGCTAAAACCTTGTCCATATTGGGAATAGTAGATTAATAGTTATATATAACAAAACCGCTCTGGGAGAGTCCTTTGATTTTTATCAAATCCCACGCCACTCCCTCCACTCAAAATACAATGAACAAGTATTGTTAGGGGAGGACAAAGGATTTGCTGAAGCATATAGTAAGAAAAGAAGTAATATAGGAAGTTTAGTTAATGAGAAAGATTGGTCGGCAGATTGGACAAGCGAGTAAGATAATACATGGTAAAAATAACAGTGTCAGGGTCGAGAAAATACTATGATGCTGATTATGCAGATCCCTCCCTCGCCCTTATTATTAGATAATAATACAGGACAGGTCAAATCGTAATTAGGTAAGGCGTTTTTCCTTCTTGGAATGGCAATAATTTATTCCTATGTCTCGAAGTTTCAGCTGTCTTTCACTTATCCTTTCACTAAGTTTGTTTATATATTTCACGTGAGCAGTGATTGATTAATGACATGACATGACATGACATTCCTGTGTATTGATAACATCACCATGGCAGAGATGTATCTTCACATGGCGTGTCAAAAATGACAAAGTTCAATGCGCGCCACCGCGTTCTAACAATGAGCCAGTCTTGCTACTTAACCGAGACTAGTAGCGGAATGAATACCCAAATAGCATCATCACACTATCGTAATGAAAATATTATTTGAAGCCTAACTCAAATCCATTGTATTAGAATAATCTTCTTCCTCTTGTGAATTACTAATTGTAAAAGTCAACTTCTCTATAATCATCTTCGTCTGCCTTGCTTGTTGTATCCTATCGTCAATAGCTCATGGATCAATGACTGCTAGCTTTGAATTATCTTCGTCTAGGTTGCTTTCCTTGTCATCCTCTTGATCACATGCACAAAGTCCAAACTCTAGGAAGTCATTCACCTCTATATTCAGTTCTTTTTCAAGTCACTTTGAATATCAGAAGCAGAGTCTCTTATCTTTATCATTCTCGAGTCTTTTTACAGCCTTAAATCATACCCAAGACATAACCCGTTCGGAAGATCCGTACCAGAAGAATGACGAGAAGATGAATGATGAAGTAAATACCTTATTATCTTCTAACCTTCAACATTTTTGTTGCCAGAGTGGGAATATGGTTATGGTCTAGTATGTTTGCAGTTGTTTGCGTTACATTGCAAATGTTTTATACGTGGATAGGCTGATTCAGGAATTACTAATACTTATATTATTAGCCCGACTAAGGATACCTACATCACTGAACTTACCATTACTTATATCACTAGCAACACTGAGCTAGCTTCCCATGGTTTGTCGTAATATCTGTGAGAGACTATACTCGAAGATAATAGTAGGCCAATCGCACTATTTACTTGGCAAGAAATACTGCAGAAGATGTGACTGTTACTTTCTAACTACTAGGCCCTTTTGTGAATGTTGTGGATTGCAGCTAAGGGCTACTCCCGCGAGAGGAGAATACAAGAATAAGAGCTAAGAAGATACTGGTTCCAGTATGATTTTAGGTTGACTTTGATCTATAACGGACCATATACCATTTATCCTATCATGGTGCACATATCCCCATGAAGCTAGACGCTCCAGTTTATGTCCAACAAACTCATAAAGACATGATTCAGGATACCTGATTTTTGCAAGATTAGAAATCTCTCTTGTCTTAGCTTTACCGCCTAGCTCTTTGAGCAATTCAAGAACTATTCTTTGGCGCAAGGTCTATCCCATGAACACCTGAGGGTGACAGAACACTTCATGTATTTACTACTTCCTTCTAGCCTAAATCCTTTTGCTCATATTCTCGCTCATACGGCATTGCGCTCAGTGTCAATGGTTATGAACCTGTTTATACTGGCTGGTTCGGTAGGTCACCTGCGGTTTTTATAACTACACAGAAGGCCTTACATAGATAGGATTCCATTAAAAGACAAGCTGCAGGTGGGTTGACGAACTGTCAGTCCTCCTGCGGTTTCCTTTTAACCCTAGCCGTTTTCTGAAAGATAGTTCCAATCACTACTAAATACGATATTTCTCATCATTTATTGGGGTCTAATGACATTTCTCTAGGCCGCGGGAAGGCCCTAGACTCAGCTTACTTGGTTTGCTACTCATCGAGGTTGAGTCTCCCGCGGTATAGTCCTAGTACGGCTAAATATTATATTTCACATTAATACTCAAGGCCTAAGCTGGTAGCATCTAGTCGCAGGTAGGCCCTAGACTCAGCGACTAGCCAAGCCTATACTCCATTCCGTTGAGTCTCCTGCGGCTTTACTTATATCATATATTTTCTAATAATGTACGACTCGGAGGATAACTTCAACATCATATAGCTAACCCTTGGCGTGGTAGTCGACCGACTAACCATCAAGTTATTCTCCGAGTCTATTTTCCTTCAGTTGTAGTATAACTCGTTATTTTAAGTCCAAGCTTGTATCTAAATACAACTCGCCAAATGTATTTGTTGAAATCTTAATGGCTTATTGTTAAAGACGGACTCCAG
>JBPCNB010000290.1:0-2669 GCA_051001675.1 Nitrososphaeraceae archaeon
TTCCTAGAGAAGACGAAATTGATGAAATCCGAGAGCAAGAAGAACGACAACAACAACATGCAAGGAAAAAAGGACACAAACATTCAGAATTTGTAAAGACTATTGAAGACCCTAAAGAAATACAGGATCTAGGTGATGAACTTATTAAATCCGCAAGAGAAGATATAGAAGTCACAATTTCTAATGCTGATGTCTTTCGTCAGCTGCAAGAGCAAGTACCTGGAAGAGGATTCCACTTACAATCATTAAAAGAAATAGCAGCAGCAAACACAACCATTGATATCAAGGTTCTGACTCCGGCAGGCGATGGGATAAAGGCAATCTTATCCAAAATAAACCATGATCCGCTGCTAAACATTCAGAACAGATACATAGATGAAGTTTCTTCTTTACATAGGAAGGTAATACTTTTAGTAGTAGATAGGAAATTCTCTTTAGCCATCAAGTTCAAAGGAGAAGGAGAAGAATATGACAAAGCGGAGAGCAAAAACAGAACAACAACAAAAGAAAATATTTCAGAGAAAGCAATAGAATCAGCAACCTATTCTACCAATAAATCAACTGTACTGTCCTATGTTACAATATTTGAAAGCCTCTGGAAGGAACTAGAACTGAATGAACAAATAACTAACATTTTTGAGCAGTTAAAAAATCAGGATAGCATGCGAAGAGAATTCCTTACTACAGCAGCTCATGAGCTTAGGGCTCCTATCCAACCAGTCTTAGGCTTAGCTCAAGTACTACTTTCAAAAAAGAATGTTGACACAAAAGAACAACAAGAACTATTAACGATAATCATTAGGAATGCGAGAAGATTGAAGGCCTTGACTGAAAATATTTTGGATCTTACGAGGATTGAGAGTCAGTCTTTGAAACTGCATAAAGAGGCATTCAATTTAGATGACATGATAGGTGATTTAATTACTGATACTGATACCCAGAGTCAATCAACGAATGAGAAAAAGAGGATAAACATACTATATGATAATCATGGACAAAGAAAAGAGGAAGATGCTGTAAATCTATTTGTGGAAGCAGATAGGGCTAGATTAATACAAGTTATTTCCAATTTACTAAACAACGCAATCAAGTTTAGTAAAACTGGGACAGTGTTAGTTAATCTGGAAAAGAAAGTTAATAGTAAAGAAGTGATTGTCTGTATCAATGACGATGGACCCGGTATTGATCCCACCATATTGCCTAGATTGTTCGAAAAGTTTGCAACGAAATCTGATAAAGGTATCGGTCTTGGCCTCTTTATTTCCAAGACAATTATTGAGGCGCATAATGGTAGGATATGGGCTGAGAATAACCCTGATGGGAGAGGAGCTTCATTCTCATTCAGTTTGCCAATCAACTAACTGACTATATATTAGTCCATAGATTTTCCTTTTTCTCAGTCAAGACCGTTACAGAGGACATACAAATAGTCAAGATACCACTTGAGATATTTTGATGCAGTAGTTCAAGCTTTGCTATTCATCATCTAGATCAAAAACGTAAAACGTTCACTTTACGAAGAAATCTACGATATACTTACTCCAACAGAAGTTCTCTGTAATTTAGAGCATGTAGCATCTCCTTCTGTGGAACTTCATATTCGATTCCTAAATGCCATAGGATATACTCCAAAGACTGAGAGTAAGTCAGACAAGGTATTGCCAATGGAGACGCAGCTTGCTTGGGAGATTGGATTTGTAGTAGTTGGGTCAACACTGATAACGAAGACATCCATTTGTCAGTGCATTCCTATTGTTCGGTTCGCTTCATAGTTACTTTGTACTGGGTTCTAACCGGAGTAATCCTTAACTGCATGCCACAACAACCACAAAATCTACCCTCGTAGAACATATATCGTTCACACCTTCTACAATATTTCTTGCCAAGAGAATAATGTGATTGACCTACTATTATCTTTGAGTACAGTCTCTCACATATATTACGACAAACCATAGAAGCTAGCTGAAATGTTGCTAGCGATATAAGTAATGGCTATGTGTTGGGGGAGGGAGGGAATACTTAATTAGATACTAACACAGCACAGCGATTCAAAGTTAATAGTAGAAAGTCAACAAACAACAGTTTAACTCACTGCCATATAGGAGATTTTTTAGTTCTAATACAACATTTTTCACTTCATTAACACGAGTTTGACCGGCGTCAAGATTAGCTTTATTGAGGTAGACCGAAATGTAGAGAAGGTAGACCGAAGTGGTCTACCGGAGAGTTTAAAGCTTGCTTATAGCCTTTATGGTATAAATGACCGTCACTGCCGGTAGCAATAAGAAAAAAACTCACAAGGGTATTATCCACTAAACTATCGATAGAAGATTATGAGCGATTTCAAAAATGTACAAACTTTGCATTAGAAGAACCATCTAGAAAAAAGAAGAAACATTGCGAATTCACAAGTCGCCTTTTAGTAATTACTACCCCTAACCCTTATTAAGTAATAGGTTGAATTTCTCTAACGCTAAAGTTCTTTATATATACTTCTTTTGCACTGTCCCATCTAAATGTGGCCACAGGCCCGCCCCAAGAGATAATTTCATCACTGGATCCATTACAGTGATCTCCATTTTCTCCCCATTCACCTCTATCAACTGTTTCATCAATCTTCTTCCAAGTTCTCCCATCGCCATTTTCGTTAATCCAAATTTCTAATTTAA
>JBPCNB010000291.1:0-2889 GCA_051001675.1 Nitrososphaeraceae archaeon
CCGCCATCCAAAATGTTTCGTCTTGCAATATCACAATCTTTTTACGTTGGATTTTAATTTATTTATCTGGCCATTGTCTTCGAAGGGAAAACGTATCTTAATCTTGGGAGCAGGATTTGGAGGATTAGCTACAGCTAATTTATTGCACAAATATCTTTCTTCTTCAACGGTAGAACATCAGATCAGTATTATTGATCAAAAAGACTATTTCAGGATGGGACTTGTAAATTTATGGATCCTGAGTGGAATCCGAACACTTGAAAATTCTAAGGTTGCTTTGAAAAAGCTGGAAAAGAGAGGAATAAGGTTTCTAAATGAGGAAGTGACGGCAATTGATGTTGCCTCAAAAACCGTCACAGTCGGAAAATCTCCAGACCTTAAGTTAGATTACGATTACTTGGTGGTAGCATTGGGAGTAGAATTTGCCCTTGAACAAGTCAAAGGGTTTGTAGAAAATAAGGGTGTTAATCTATATGATGCAGACCAAGTTCCAAAATTAAGAGAAAATATACTTTCATTACAGAAAGGAAGGATTGCGATATGTATAACATCGATTCCATACAAGTGCCCTCCTGCACCATATGAGGCAGCCTTATTAATCAATGATCTTTTAGCAAAAAATGGAACACGAGACTCTATTTATATCGACATATTCACACCCACGCCACTGGCTTTGCCTGTAGCTGGAGCAAGAGTGAGTCAGGATGTTGTTGAGTTGCTTAGCAAAAACCGTATAAATTTTCATCCCTTACATAAAATAAAGACGGTATTAGCGAAAGAAAGGATAGAATTTGAGAATGGAAATAAAGTAAATTACGATTTGCTTATAGGAATTCCACCTCATAAAATACCTGCGGTAATAAGAAATTCTGGCCTAATAAGGCAAGGACAAAATTGGCTCAATGTTGACAAGTTTACTCTAAAAACGGATTATGAAAATGTCTTTGCAATAGGAGACGTAAATGAAATTAAAGTAAATGAAAATACGTTCATACCAAAAGCTGGAATATTTGCTGAAGCTCAGGCAAAGGTAGTTAGTCAACTAATTATCGATGATATCGAAAATAGTACTAACAAACTATCACCAAGATTTGATGGAAAAGGTTTTTGTTTTATGGAAATTGGCGATAAGAAGGCTGGTTACGTCGACGCAGATTTTTACAACGAACAGGGCCCTACTACACTATTTGAAGCGCCTTCCGAAGAATCTTATAATAAGAAAATAGATTTTGAAAGAAGTAAGTTAAATGAGTGGCTATTTTCTTAATAGTCAGCACACAGGACTTTGCGATATTGATGAACTTTCTTTGACACAATTCAGAATGGAACCTATCATGACTGAAAATGTCAGTCAGAAGTTGCCGATGCTACTGGGAGCTCAAGTGGCAGAGAATTAGAAACATCGGTGATTCTAGCACGAAATGGATACAATGCACAATTTTGATGAAAGTTTTCTCAAAAACATAGTAGCAGATACCTATTTGCTTGTTCATGAATATGATTAGAAGTACGGAAAACAAAAAGCTAACTGCTATATCGTATTTTGTTCTGAAGAATTAGAGGATATGGTAAAAATTAGTATTCAAGCAGCTCACGAACAGGTAAACCCCACTGATTTATTGAATGATGTTATTATTATGGATGAAAATGGTATAGAACGATGCTGGTCAAGTGATCATTATATGCCATGGTGGCATACTGGAGCTTCTGGTGCTGCGGCCTGGCCATGGATAGGATCCGCCTTAGCTAAAACAAAAAAAATAGTAATTGGGACAGGTGTTACGGCTCCAATACTTCGATATAATCCAGCGGTAGTCGCTCAAGTCTTTGCAACTCTTGGGTACATGTTCCCTAAGCGAGTATTCTTGGGAATTGGCTTGGGAGAGTCTCTTAATGAAGTAACTTCTGGTAATCAATGGCCTTCGACCCAAGAAAGATTTCGTCGCACGAAAGAAGCAATAACACTAATTAAGAAGCTATGGACCGAAGAATGGGTAACGTTTAAAGGAGAATACTATTGGGTAAAAGATTCTAATCTATACACAAAGCCGCAAAAACCAATCCCTTTGTATATTGCGGCTATGGGATCTCAAACAGCTAGATTGGCCGGAGAAGAAGGAGATGGATTTGTAACAAATGAAGTTAATGTAGAATCAATAAAAAATAAATTGTTTCCTGCCCTTAGAGAAGGAACAACAAGGTCAGGAAAAAACTTTGATACACTGGAAAAAATACTTTTTATTCCAACTTCTTATGATGAAGACAGAGAAAAGGCAATACGATCAATTAGATTTTGGAGAGGTGCCATGATAAAGGCATTTTTTGACGTAGATGTACATGATCCTCGTGAAATTGAAGAAAATGCTCAGGTAATTGGTGACGATACACTAGAAAAGAAGTTATTAGTTATCACAAATGCAGAGGAAGGAATAAAAAAACTTCAGAAATATGCAAGTTTAGGGTTTACAGAAATTGTACTGACAAATTCCAGTCCAGACAGAGAAAAGCTGGTAAAATTAATTGGTAAAGAGATATCACCAGAATTTAGATAACACTATGGTAGAGAAAATAAAGAAATGTGTCTCCTTAAGTCGTTAGAAGATTGTGAGAGTTAGGGGCCCAGAGTATATGATAATTCCTTCGCAAAACCCCTGGAACTGTCGTGGGATTATCATGCACTACCTGACCAAACGTATCTCAAGAGCTCCAGGTATGGGGAAACAGACTTGACTTGTGAATACTTCTTTCTCACGAATAGAATTGACCTACCCATTTATAGTCGCAACAAATCTTGCTCCTCGGAGCGAGTCCCATTGCTGCTACTATCTAGTTTGGTTGTTAACAGCATCTATAGGATTATCGCAACTGATTTTCCTAGTTGAACGATAG
>JBPCNB010000292.1:0-3186 GCA_051001675.1 Nitrososphaeraceae archaeon
CTTCTACAGAGATTATGCTCTGCAAGAAGGAGTAGCTCTTCTTCGTATGGAATAACAGACATACTCAACTGTTAAGTGTTGTTACTGCGCCAATCGGCACTTTAAAAAAAAAGAAAAAGAAAAAACAATATCTATCCTCCGACAACATTAATGGTTCATTTACTGTAGCTGGCTGAACTAAGGAGGGGGTGAGTTCAATATGTGACTTTATTATTTCAGCATAATCTGCCGAGTAAATCGTGTGATCTGTGGCAATAATATGATATTTAGTTTTATGAAAGCCAATTTCTTTACTATTATAATCGCAGTATGTAAGAACTTGACTACTCTGCTTAAATCATCCATTAACCGGGATTATGATCATGTGAGCAATTCGATTAACATTGTCATAGTCATGGAAATTAACCGCTTCAAAATGGCATCCTGCATAACGGCTTAAAGTGCCAAAGATTTGACACGTAGGTTTAAAGATGCTGGAATGATATATTATGATGAAATTAATTTCATAGAACCATGAAAATAGCGCAAATAAACAACACTGCCGGGATTGGGTCAGTTTTCGCAGAATACCAAAAGAAACAGGGCCACGTTGCCGACGTCTTTGTATTCAACGATACAATTTATAGGCAATTTGGGGGCAAGAAGCTAAACTACTGGTCGCCTTTCGATAGATTGAAATTCTTCAGAAAAATAAACGAGTATGATTTATGGCATTACCATTATCCCTATGGTTCCTTAAAAAAAGCATTGGATAAGCGTAAAGACGATAGAATATATGTAAAACACTATCATGGAAGTGATCTTAGGGGTCGGTTGGAGAAAGATTTTTGCTTGGTGTCTACTCCTGATCTCTTGAAATATGCCCCCAAGGGTAAATGGGTACCTAGCCCTATTGACTTTGGAGAGATCGATGCAGCGGTACAGAAATCCGAAAAAATAGTTAATAAAATTCCCAAGGTCGCACACTACCCATTCTACAGAAACTATTCAGGCGCTGATTTCTATACTGATGTGCTATCCACGCTAGAAAGAGATAAAATTTGTGAGACTGTAGAAATATTGAATCAGCCACATCTCGAATCTCTAAGAATAGTGAACATATGCGATATAGTTATTGGCAAAATAATACCTGAAATTGGCTGGTTCGGAAAATTCGAGCTAGAAGGGATGGCGCTAGGTAAACCCGTTATAGCGTACGTCTCAGACGAACTATATGAACAATACGAGCCCCCAATTTACAGAACCAAAAAAGAGACATTCAAAAAAGACTTGGAAACCCTTATTGCAGAGACCTCTGAATGCGCGGGGTTGTCAACGGAGGGATTGGATGATGTGAAAAGAAACCACTCTGCGGAAGTTGTTGTTAGGAACACGATGGACTATTACAATAAGCAATAGAGACTACCCCGCAAACAATCCGGATCTGAAAAGCCAGGACGATCCGTAATGATTGTCTCGGTCCAATTAGTATTGAGGTCTCCGTCATGTTCTATGGGCTATTTAACATTGAGTGAACAGTTAGTTTTTCACCCGCTGAAGAGACAAGTCGTAACTGCAGGAGACATGAAACCAGTTGATAACAAATGCTCAACGGGAGTATAGTCTCGATAGAATAGAAGTTATATTCAGAGGCAGATGTTCTTCTGGAAGAGATTTCCTGAAAGTCAGGTTATGATCTAAAACCTGTAAACCACACGCTAGTGACTCTATGGCAGTCTTGCTTAGATTCTGTAAAATGCGGTTGTTCACATATCGGATGTCTACATATACTCGGTATCTGTTGAGCAACAGCGGCATGTCTCTGAACATTATTGGCTTTTTTGTCCGGTCATGCACTTCTAGATCAAAATCAATATTGTTATTATTACAATATTTCAACGCTTGTTCTGTATTAGTGACCTCTGTATTGAAAGTCAGCGCCTTATTTCCTCTGTGAAGAGAGTTAACTTCTTTGAAATGATCCGTATCTACAAGTGTAGGCAAGCAGATAGCGTGTTTGACAAGTGGTAACAGGTCAGGGGTAGCTACTAAAGTTGTTCTTGAAATGTTTTGTGCTTCCGTATTCGCGGATTGCCAGTACCCTATCCTTAGTAAACGACATTTGTTTCGAATTTTTATTATTGACCTTCTTGATTTAGCTACGATTTTCCTTGCAGGGTCCATACCATCAAGATTGTCTCCTTTAAAACCTCTAACATCGGTACCATGGTAGTGCAAAATTAGTTTCTTAGAGCGCCGGAATTTTCTGTACGCTTCTAAAAAAATGTCAGACCTGCTATGCACATGGATTAAGTCGGCGTTTTCAGCTTCTGAGAGGCACGTCTTGGCAAAATTCGAACCATCTATTACCATGCAATATCGTTTGTAGAAATCATATATACCGTATTTGTCGACTGCCGCCGACACTATAACCTTTGATTCGTTTCCAGCGATGGTTTGATACTTAGCCAATGTGCAGGCGACGCCAGCCTGATCCCATGTGTGAAGAATTCTCATAAGATTTTGTTCCCTTGGTTATTTACACACACAGAAATCAACACTTAATTAAAAGCCATTATGAATATTAGTCTTACAAAAAACTACTTGCAAATATAAAAATATGTACCAATGAGATATTGTCATACATTTGAAGATTCTGCACATCTCGCATGATTCTCTGCCAGATTGGAGAGTTGAAAAATCAGCAATTACGGCGATTCGCCACGGACATGACGTTTCATTCGCAGGCGCAAAAATCTCGGACATCTACGATGGAGACACTTTCTCAAAAAAATATGAAATTAATTGGACTTCAAAAGCCAGGTACGGAATTCCACTGTATTGGCGCTCCGTTAAAAAGACGTTTGAAAGGGCTATACGTGATGCACGTCCAGACATTATCCACGCGCATAATATCTTTTCAGCTAAGATGGTATCTGGATTAGGAATACCCTTTGTATACGATGATCATGAATATTGGTCGAAGACGTCACGGCTCCTAGAGGAAATACAAGAACAAAATGAGATGGTAAGATCGTCAAAACTTGTAAATTATTTCGTAAACAAATTTAGAAGATCTAAAAGAAAATACGTTAATAGAAAATTAATCAAGGTTTGGTCAAAATGGGAACGGGAATTGGTCGAATCATATCCTACTATCACAGTGTCTGAAGCAATTGCTGAGGAGCTGAGATTGATCGGTAATAC
>JBPCNB010000293.1:0-3877 GCA_051001675.1 Nitrososphaeraceae archaeon
GAATATGGTTTACCTTACTTTCGAAACTTTCATCGTCTAACTTCAATATTTTGTGGGGTAAACCCATTTTAGAAGCGATTTCTCTTGAGAAGGAAATGTCATATGACTCTGTAAAGCCTATAGTCAATAAGGTTACCTCTACTCTCATATCCTTGCATATCTTTGCGAGTAGGGAGCTATCCAACCCGCCTGAAAAAGCTATCGCAAGAGAAGTTTCGCTGCCTATGGCTTGTTCCACAGCTGCAAAAAGCGCCTTTTTTAGGGTTCGTAGCAACACAAAATACTTTCTACTAATAATTACCCTATCCTATAATATTCTTATCGAGCCTGAAAACGGTACTAACAATATTGCTACTTACTTTTGTATTTGGTTTGTTTGTGCAGATCTTAGGTTGAACTCATAAATGCGAGAAATCTGAGATGATTATACTAGCAAAGCCACAGTCATGATAATTGATTGAAAGGTTGTGATTGCATAGGCGCTAAAAACACTGCACAGACTGTATGTCATACGCATATAACAATTTATATCTGAGAGTCCCTTTGTTTGTAAGAAAAATTCTATGAATGGAGTTGTAACAGATAGTGATCTTAAATACATAGATCTCAAGGGTAATCTTTTGCGAAATAGGGCAGAATTTTCTACATCGAATATGTTGTCTTTTTTGGGACACAACTATGAGTACAATGTAAGAATAAATCTTAGTGGATCCAATTTTGCTCACGTAGATTTTAAGGTCGAAGATAAATTTATCGAGGTTATAGATTCCGAATCTGACTTGGAAAAGTTCAAAATTATAAAGAGAAACCTCCCTGATCTTAAGATCCTGGGCATAGGACATTCAAAATATGCAGCTAAAATGAATGAATTAGAATCATTTTTCTCCTTTAATTCTAACTCCAATCAAGTTGGGTCTATATTTATAGATGACCCTACGCTCGCCTTTGATTATGCACATATTTTACCACTGGTAGAAAAATGTTCGATTTTACATGGGCATACCTCAACGATTATGGTTGAAATAATCGGCAATATGAAGGACAACTTAGTTATCGACTTTGGCGAAGCCAAGAAGATTATTAAGGATACATTGAGTGCACTTGACCATAAATTCTTCATCAACAGAAAGTATCTTGAGAAAGAGGATGAGCTTCACTATCATATAGTTTTTGAAGGCCCAAAAGGATACTTTAATTTACAGTTGCCAAAGATGACAACGTTCCTGTTGCCCGGAGATGCTACAGTAGAAAACATTTCTTCGCAGATAATCAAGCTTCTAGCACCAAAAATGCCCGCCAATATTGAAGCCCTAGGTGTGTATGTTTATGAAGGACTAAACAAGGGTGCGCACATGATAGCAGAAATAAAATCTGGCAAACTATGAAGGGATCGAAAGCATTAGTGATGCTTTCTGGCGGATTGGATTCTGCCACGTGTCTGTATTGGGCGAAGGAGAAATTTTCTCAAATATATGCCATCACATTCGATTATTATGACAGGATCGAAAACGAAAGGAAAGCGGCTATTACACTATCCGAGAAAGCAAATATAATCAAGCTCTTCAAAATTAGCGTACCATTTATTAAAGAATCTTCTGACTTTTACGCGGGTCAACACAGTCCTCCCACTAAAGACAGAAGATGGTCATCTTATATTCCAGCAAGAAACATGATCTTCTATTCGATTGCAGCTCACTATGCAGAGTTTCTAGATATCAAATGGATTATAGGTGGTCATAACAGCGATGACGGATTGTTTTTTAAGGACGCAACAGCGTCATACATAAAGACGATGAATTCGCTTTTCAGCCAAGGATGTCTATATTGCAACGGTGACCCTTACACCGTATTGGCCCCGCTAGTGAATATGGATAGTATAGGCATAATTAGTCTGGCTATTAGATTGAAGGTACCACTTGCATTAACTTGGAGTTGCCACGGAAGAGGGGAAACGCATTGCGGGCAATGCTATGCGTGTATAAAAAGGTCGGAAGCTTTTAGATTTTTGGGTTTGGTAGACCCTGCTCCTAGTATGAATAGGACCTCACCTATCTAGTTTTTATCAATACCAAAATTCAGGTCTTCTCAGTTGGAGGAGTTTCGCTAACTATCTGCTTCCGTTTTCATGACAGACCAGAGGGTTTCGATTGTATATCAGGAGAGACCCTGCTCCCTCATTTCCCGGGAGCATATAGGGGGTCATTGTGAGTTCAAAAGACTTTTCAATAACGGTGTAAGTCGAGACAAATGTTGCAGGAAAAAATAAGACTTACTTGTGTCCGTGTCAATATCGATAGAATACAAAAATAATTGTATTGGATCTAATTGCGTAATTCAATACTTGAAAATCTCAAGCACATGATCGACCAATAAACTCATATATTTTTGACGTAGGATCCATCTTATTCATTGTCGCACTTGCCATTAGCCGAGATCGAAATTCGTACTATAAAAAATGTTAATCTTAAAGGAGGAACTGTTATTGATGGCTTTCCTAGTGGAGGGCTTACAAATTCTATTGCTTCGATGTGTTTTATGCGCTCCTCAAAGAATGATCTCGTGGCAATTCTTGATTCACTAGCATTCCCCCCATTATCAGTGATTTACAATGGGACGCCAAACTTCCCGGCTAGAATCTATGCTAATGAGGATCTCAATATTGCATTTGTAGTTTCAGAATTAAATTTGGATCAATCATTGTATTATTCTGTATCAAAAGCGATTTTGCAGTGGGCCAAACAGAATGAATGTGAGCTTATTATAACCGCTGGGACTATATCTGTCGAGGAGTCAAAACGATCTGGCATGCAACCCGATAAAGATAGTGTATACTCTGTTGGCTCTACGCAAAGTGCTAAAGAAAAATTGAAAAAAGCTCGAGTTGCGAGGGAATTTAACGGCTCTGTAAGTGGAATCCCTGCTTTATTATTGAATGAAGGAGCATGGACAAATTTCGATGTTATTGTTTTGCTAGTAGAGTCGTTAAAAGATGTATCAGAGTTCAGAGGTGCTGCCGCTGTATCAGAGAAAATTATGAAGTTAGTTCCAGGCTTATCTTGCGATATTAACTCCCTATTAAGCCAAGCGAAGACAATAGAACGAGATCTCAGGAAACTTAGGTCTGAGCAAAAAAAACCTGACATAAGCTTATACAGATAAGTGAAATTAAGGATCCATGACACAGCCTAAGATTTTACATGCGTTATGTCGTAATGGTGTATAGAGCTAAAACAGGGAAAGTTTTGAGGGTTTCTCACCGCAACGTATTGATTTCTCCACCAATTATGCAGCAAGATAGGACGGCAATAAGTATCATTCGTTAAGATCGTCAATTTCATTATTTGGAGTAATTGTAGGACCTCCTAGTTCATCCAAACGAGGCCGTTATACCAACTGATGTCGATTCTGGACTTGCGGTTAAGTTAGGTGACAATGTTTCTTCTTCCAGTTCATAGTATTAGGTGTCGATTCTTAGGAAGTACTTATTTCCGGAGTTATTTCTTGTAGAGCATTGTAGAGCAGTTGGTATCGAAATTTCGTTTCAAATTATTTCTTTTTGGAGACTTGGTAAATGTCATTTTTGCCAAAAAGTGGTTGAGTAGAATTCGTAGGTCAAGGTACTTTCAAGTTCTGTTTTCCCCGAATTCTGGACGGCAAAAACTTACTGTTGGGTACTTGTACGAATATAAATATTAGGGTGAGAGAACTACTACTTTTTTATGGGTAATTGATATATAAAAATTCTCGGGTTACCAATATTTCCAAAAAGTCTTTTAAAAGATCAGGTTTTATCCATTGGAGAATCAGGCGGCAGACAAAAATTAAAACCCTATTTTTGATAACATGCTACCCATTAAAAGAGGGGTGGGCTATACCC
>JBPCNB010000294.1:0-2260 GCA_051001675.1 Nitrososphaeraceae archaeon
GTACAGACACTACACCAATGACTGTATAGTAATAGTAAGAAAGGACATCACAATGCGAATCGCTTCAATTATAATGGAGAAAGAATCGCTAAGGATCAGATTTGGAAAAGTATTATCTATTCGGCACGGAAATTTCTGTATCAATACATATAGGAGGAATCAAATATCTGGAAGGAAATCACAAATAACGAATTCGTCAATTCTGCAAATAGTGCAGAAAATACGGTTCGGGTTTTGTGGTCAGGAAATTTAGTTGGGGATACAAAAACAAGGGAGTATATTATGAGATCAAAAAATGAGTGGAATTACTTGCATATGGGAAATTCTTATCTTCCAAAATATAAAAACGGAAAAAGTTGGAACGACCCTAATGCTCAAAATTACACTTTGGATGAGTACACTTTACAAGCTCCCTCTAATATTAAGAATTATGCAGAAGAGGTGTTGAAAAGGTCTGAGGTACTACAAATAACGTCAGCATACCACACCAAAACAGAGCAAAGATTGATAGTCGATGGAGTAAATCGTGCTATTGCACTCCAAAGGAAAGTAAATAGCCACGAAAATATTCCTGAAATCAGACTGCTAGAGTGTTACGGTATACACGTTGACAAGAGCTCCCCCTGTGATTTTGCAAACTTAGTTAGAGGTCTTGATTAGGTAGTTACTATATTGCCTAAGTACAGAAGTTTCAACGTGACCTACTATCAATAGCGCAGATAATGATAATGATAATTGCGAACACTGTATTTTAACTACCTGCAGAGAAATAGTTAAAGTTAACCTGTGTTTACCTTAACTAAAAGGGTTGTCAAAGCGGTCCAAGAACAAAAAACAACAGCAAGAGACATCCAAGCCTGTCAATTATAGCCTATTTAACCAGAAAATAACATTTGAATTCCTAAAGTCACACTTATGGGCTGCAGCTGATATTCTGAGAGGCTCTTTAGATCCTGCGGACTATCGCCAGCCCATTATGTCCCTATTATTTCCAGAGGATCGGAATGTAGCAGCTTTAAACAAATATCTTTCAACTTCAATAGCTGATGAGTTAAGGAAACTTGCAGAGCTAAGAAGTGAGGAAATATTAACAGAACAAGAATTTCAACATATCAAACAAGATCTAATCAGAAAAGTGAGCAGAACTTAACACCTGTTTGATATTTGCCGCACAAGACTCAATTTTTCAGCCTCTTTAAATTTGTATGATGAATTCGCTAAAGCTTATGAATTTCATAGAGTGTACAAGAGAGTTACTCATTTCCAAGAGCCATAAACCACTTTCTTATTAAGTATATGTGAGAAATATTAGTCTCTTGGTTGAACAGCAAACATGTCAAACATGCGGAAACGAACAATTGTTACGCTTCCAAAAGTACTGCCGAAAATGTGCAAGTGACAATCCATATTATGATCCATCAAATCTTCTTCTTTCTTCTTATAACAATAGCAATAATCAACCCAGGATAAAGCAGTCAGAACCCACAAAATACGCAATACACTTAGCAAGAGCACTGCACTCTGAAGGTATCAAAATTCAATTAGAACCTGAAATTTGGTACACAAGTTGTAATTTTTATACTCCAGATATTCTTGTCAACAAGGAGCTGATTATTGAAGTTGATGGGCCGTATCATGATGAGCCTCAGATCAGGAAAAATGATAGGATAAGACAGAGGGCATTAGAAAATTCAGGGTATCTTGTATATAGATTCAAGAACGAAGAAATTATTAACTCATTGGATTACGTCGTCGATAAGATAAAATCAATTCCTACTGAGTTTGACCATAATTCTGACAAAAAAGCTGCTCCAAAGCTTATTGAAATTGACGTTCCAGAAGCTCAAAGGATGTCTAATGTGCCAGAAAATCTCATTAGAGCATATTCAACCGCACTTAATTCAAGACTTGTGGATAAAATGGAGAAATGGAATATAAATTATTTCAAAGAATTCCTTTCACAATACAATCCTACACCTATAGGTAATCGCTGCGCTATGGAAAAAACTCTTCATGCTTTTGGGGCTAAACTTACGTTTAAAAAAAGAGACAATAGATTTTGAACATTATTCCATGCTTTTTAATAAAAGTATAGGAATCATGAAGGGCCTTTTTGGAGAGGCTGCAGAGATTGAACTTAAAAATGCTTACA
Organism: Nitrososphaeraceae archaeon; assembly: GCA_051001675.1. Lineage (GTDB taxonomy): Archaea > Thermoproteota > Nitrososphaeria > Nitrososphaerales > Nitrososphaeraceae > TH5893. The sequence goes on from JBPCNB010000294.1 coordinate 2,153, forward strand.
ATATAACTGCTACAAATTTTATGAAAAATCTGATATTCTACGGCAAGCCCCTTATAGCCAGAATAAGAATAGTTTGGATTAAGGATTATGAAACTATAATCTTTCATA
>JBPCNB010000295.1:0-4679 GCA_051001675.1 Nitrososphaeraceae archaeon
ACTTGATTCTTTTTCCATTCAATTGAGAGTTCAATACAGAACCCATTCTAAGAGAAATGATTCAAAGAAGTATTAATGCAAACTTAGCATCATATCCATCGAAAGACCGTCCATTCATACAGAAATATTCTAGCCATCCATTTCTAGATGTAGAATGTAACAAAGGTTTAGCATTTGATAGTATTCTTTCACAATTAGCGGAAAAGGAAAGGGGAGGAAATGTAATGGCTTTGGCGACTCAGAAAATGATAATCCTGCCTTTAGAAAATCAGATACCCCAATCGGAATACGTTCTGATACAAGACTAAATCCAATTGGACTGTAGATATATGCTTGATTTTAATCAACCATGCCATTATTTCTAAGAGGTTTAATGGACAACAACGATTTCATATTTTCAGAGGAACTTTTACCACCTAAGACTATGTAAATCGAGCGATAAACACATTCTTTCAAGGTCGTAAGTCCATCATCATTAACCATCATCATTATGATGAGGTAATGTAGGAACATATACGTCCCTTGAAGCATTTTTCGCTATTTCTGTAGCGCTGCCAGTTGCGTTTTCTATTATTGAAGTTATTCCTAACTTGTCTACACCTTTCTTAATGCCTTCAAAGAATGTGTTCCAGCCTAACCTCAGTATGGCGAGGAAAAACACAATTACTAATATTATCAATATTATTCGTGACAGGACCATTATTGGATATCATAAAGTGCTCCCATAGTCCATTTAACGATTATGGCCAGAATCTATCGCTTTATTATACCTTATCTATGCCCCTAATGCTCTGAATGATATAATATGAAGGCTCTAACTCTCCCACTATAAGTCCTATAAATCCCGGAGCTATAATGGGACTGCTTCCATGTGGTACAAGAAATGTATTAGCTAAGTCACTTGATTACCCTGCAGAAGTAATGGAATGTTGTCACAACTTTATAAATGGAAACTCACAGAAAATTGATGTCGTTAGTGCTACAGTAACTGCTAATAATGGAACTGACATAGTGGACAACCACAGAAAAACAATAACCAAAATCTTTCTCAATGCTGCAGAGATAGGATTTGGAGCTGAGATTATTGATAGATCAAGAAAAGGCAGAAGTAAAGTTAAGAGCGGCTCGTATCCACAATGACGAGCATAATTACAACAGTTCCTATCTATCAAAGCAATACATCTGAAATTATCCTAAACGGTGGAAACGAAAATATTCTTACAAAGATGACCCTGGGTGTTATTGCTAATGGTAAATATCTTGGTGGAGGATTCAAGACAGCATCTCAGGCAAGTGTTTCGGATGGACTACTCGACATTGTTATTTTAAAAGATTCTGGCAGTATGAAAATAGTAGATGAACTTGTGAATCTAAAGAGCGGAGACTACAGCAATGAGGATAATGTGTCCTATTTTCAAGCAAAAAAAGTCTCCTTAATTTCAAAGGAAAGAGATGTAACTGTTACTGTAGACGGTGAGCCAATAGGAATTTTACCAGCTACTTTTCAAGTTATACCAAATGCACTAACTATTAAAATATGAATTCCTTCAGGCTATGAAGTGAGCATGAAGAGTTGGATAGACCCAGATAAGCTACACTACAATTGAAGATAGATAGACTCGGAGAATAACATGATGGTTAGTCGACACCTGCCATAGGGGTGTTCAAGTTATCCAACATATCTCTGGTTTCAACATTATCGGGAATGCCCGTTAGCTTTTTCCTTTCGTCATCCGTTAACCTAGATGGTTCTGCAGACATGTCCATATTGGTTGTAACTGTGATTTAAGCTTAACTTGATTAAGAATATAGTACTAAAAAGTTAGACTTAGGATTTACTAAAACAAGGTATCAAACCAAGCCAGAAAAGCATCACCTAATGTTCATAGTTGTTATTTGCTATCTGTCCGGCGTTTGAGGGTGCTCCGAACGGCTTTTGCAAACTCTTCGGGCATATAAAATGATACATCATGTTGGCCTGGGAACTCGATGCATTCGCAATGAAGCTTTGATGCCAAGGCCCTTGTCGATCGCACGTAATAAGCGTCGTTGCTATCCCGTCCTACCGCAGCTACCATATGGACCTTGTTTTCCCTGATTCGATTAACGTATGGTATATACTGAATGAAGGCCTTGTACTCGTGTTTGAAGAAGAAATCCATATTTTCGGAAACCCGCTCATTAAGATCGGCTGGGTATGGAATATCGGGTGCTCCAATGAGCGAAGCCATAAAGTCGACTAATGCCGCCTCCCATCCTTCCCGCTGGCTTTTCATATAGATGTTATAGTGAAATGAGCGCCACTTCTCTGCATCACCGGCAGGTAATAGCTCTATCACAGAGCCTCGTGGACTATGAGAAAGTCAATTACTTCTGGTTTGGCTGTTGCTAACTCAAGACCAATGATGGCGCCTCCGCTACTTCCGAATACGATAGCCTTGTCGGCGCCCATTGCTTTGATGATAGCGGTAGCATCGCGAACCTGCTGAGCTACTGTCATATCGGCTCTTCGATCTCCGGTACTGCGTGAGTTGCAGCGTCTGTCATATGACACCACTGTAAATTCATCGGCAAGGATATCGGCGGCTGAAGAATAAAAACCCGCGTCGCCCTCCGCACCTGTGATTAGCAGCAAAAGAGGACCATTCCCCCGACGCTCGCAGTAAATCTCAGCACCTTCCGCGATTACCTTCTCTTTGATTGGAGCAGGTTTCATTGCTGATACAAGACATGCTGGATATTAAAGAGTCGTGGTATACTACTTGAGACTCCCTAGATCATCAGGACCTTCTGATTCCATATACTTCTTTTTTCTTGACTCCCATACTTCGTTTGTCGGAATCTCCCCGTCGCAAATGAATATTATAATCGTAATAAGTGATATCGCAAAGATGTAACTCAATCAAGACTCCAAGCTCTTCACTTAATCACAGAAGCGAGAAGAGAATCTTGATTGTGGATGATGAGCCTGATATAACTTCATTGTTGTGAGTAGCTTTAGAGGGTGCCGGATTCAGTGTAGATACATTCAACGATCCTTCGATAGCAGTTCAGCACTTTCAGCCAGACTCGTACGACCTTGTACTACTTGATATCATTATGCCAAAGATAGATGGCTTTGAGCTGTACAAACAGATAAAGAAAGTAGATCTTCTTGTCAAGGTGTGTTTTTTGACAGCAAGCGAGATGCATCGCGAAGAATTTAGAAAAAAAACACCGTGATTTAGATAAAGATCTATTCTTGAAAATGCCGATGCCAATTAAAGAGATTATAGGAGAAATAAATAAACGACTGAATTCGACCTAATGTTAGTTACTATGATGAATATTTGTCTTGCACTGCATTGTTGACTATTCATAAACCAAGCGTAGAGAAAAACTTCTGATCTTAAAGTAAACCCTCAAAAAATGAAGGAGGTGTTTTGTTTAAGTCAAAGCGTCTCTTACTTTAACCTTAGCTTTGTTTACTGTTTCAGAACTAGGCTTACCCTCAGCATGATCTTCTGAAGTCTTCATTTTCGCTTCAGCGTCCTGACTTGCATCTTTTACCTTTTTTACTGGATCTGTCATGACAATAACATTATGGAATACATTGCTTAAATGACTTGTAAGACGTAAAGGAAATCTGTAGGGGGTTGACGTATGGTGAATACAAAATACATAAGGAAATGGTTTGTCGTCAGGTCTACATAATCAAAAAGGATAGGCCCATTTGTGGGGTATTGTATGGCCGTATAGAGAGGAATCAAAATGAGAAATACCATCCCCGGTATGCTTTTGTCACTTCTCATTAGGAGGAGGCTTATCATACACTCGATCCTCTATTACTGCATAAGATAGGAGCAGAAGTTAAGACATAACTATTTGAAAGAAAAGAAACCTTTGTTAGGACAGCAATAAACAAGGGCTTACAATCTTTATATAATATATTTAGAAGAGCTTTGCCATGAATCAATATTCTAAACCATTAGTCATAGGGCTTATGATTGTTGGACTCATCGCTCTATCCGGTCTGAGTGTCTCTGCAGTGGCACAAAATCAGACAGGTGGCAATCAAACAAGCGGTGGTGATAACATGACTGCGGGAGGAGGAAACATGACACTTCAGGAAGAGGGAATGAGCGGAATCAACAAGACAGTAGCCAGAAACCAATCGGCAGGCGGTGGCGGCTTAGCGCCAAGTTAGCTGCACGCCGTTTAGTCTCAACATTTTTTGTATGAAATAATATTGGTTGAACCCTGTCCTATGTGTAATGGTGGATTAGAGCAAAGTTTCAGCCGTGATTATCGTTTTCAGAAGATTACAATCTACTGGGATAAAAAGACATTTCGTTCCAGAAACAATATAGCAATAGAGGAATCAAACAGGGACGCAGCATTGTTAGTCGACTCCTACCCTGGTATGCTTTTGTCTCCCCTTGGAGACTTATCACATCTGTCTATCCTCTATGGCTATGTTAGTTAGAGTGTTAGTTTAATGAAAGATTATTGGTCAACAACTGAAATCATTTTCGTCAATCTCTAGACTAGGACAAAGCAGTAATAGAGGAATCATCAAAAGGGACTACCATCCCCCTGGTATGCTTTTGTCTTCCAATAGATTTATCACATACTTCTATCCTTTATTACTGCATACAGCTACAGCATGTGTCAGAATATAACCATTTAAGAATAACTCC
>JBPCNB010000296.1:0-3888 GCA_051001675.1 Nitrososphaeraceae archaeon
ACTGGTTAGACTCATTTTACAAGATGGGATTTGGGCAAAAAAGTAATAAACAGAAAGACAGTGTAAATATAAAATAACTTCTTTATTAGAGAAGAAATTAGATTACAGTCTTTTAGCAAAGCCATAGAAGATCTGTCTGACTTCTTTCTCCTAGACGAATGCTAAAAAAGAGAGAATTTATGGTCTGAAGAACTGTTGCTGAGGAACAGCGAAGAATGAAGTCCATGCCTTCACCACATTGTTATTGAACTCCAATTCTGCATCTGTTGTTCGGCTGTATATCCTGATGTTGTCTCTTGCTGCATCCAATGCATTGAGGCTCACTTGATTGTTTGTCTGAACCGCTTTCACAATATTGTCTGTAATTTCATTCGTTTGTTTATTCAATTGTTCTGCATATTGACCTGTAAAGGGTACGTTGAAGCTGACACCTGTGGCGTCGGATATTTGTTTTTGAGCGGCTATAGTATTTTGAACCGTATTTTTGATAGTCTGTATATAATCAAGTTGAAGATTGGATACAGATTGTGAATACTGAGGTTGAGCTTTTGCTACTTCGTCTACTACTCTTGTAACGCTTCGACTAATCGTTTCAAACGGGTTTGTATTGGTGGTCTTTCTTGATGTTGACGAATTATCTTCTTTAGACATATCATATATCTAGAGTCAATCATATATAAACTTTGGTGTTAAAAGGTATTTATTACCATGAGAAACCATCTCTTAATCTAATTTGTCGCTTAATTGACATTATACACCAATGATCCGGTTCTCAATGGCGTTAAAAGGTAGCTAACAACAATAGATTAATGGTTGACCCTTGTAACGAAATCATTGAACAAAAGTCCAACGCAGTTTTAAGAGAATTGACAGCGCAAGTTTTTCTGCTCGATAGAGCACTGTCAAGACAAAGTAGAGTGATTAGCAAATTATTTCAAAGAATTAACAACTGAAGATAGACTAACGCATTTTTTGGGCGGACTCCTGAATTTAGTTTAGGATCTAAAATGTTTAAAGCTCAATAGGTGCAATTACAAATGCTATTTCAATACAGTATATTTCATTTCATGGCTTCAATATCAAAGGGTTTTCTTAAAGAATTCAACATGTACAACATCTTTCTGATATACTTACTCTTTGATGGAACCATATCTAATTTACTTTGATAAAATTCAACCAAGTGCTCTATCAAACAATCTGATCCTTGAGTGCCTCCCTCGGCCGAGGACAAATTAGCAAGTATCATTGCGTACCAATACTGCACTAATGCATCTTCCCCGTATTCTGACTCTAGATCTATTAAGAAAGCGAAGTTAGAGTGACAACTTCTGCACAGGCCATCGTGAGCTTCAGCATATTTGCTTCCAACTAAGTGGCCACATCTGGCTTCCATCATGCTTGAAAGAATACTTTCTCATAAAGGGGATATTAACACTTTGGTATAAACTTGCAGACCTCTAGTTATTCGGCTTTACTACCCATTAATCATACTGGATGCTGATGGAAATTGGGAAGTAGGACAGAAACAGAATAGCTTACATTGTAATTTGCCCGAGGCTTACCTGCTACTACCTCGTAATAGAATTTGTTTAACGCCTGAAAAGTTTCACAGCCTTTACACTTAAGTTTATGGAGACCAGAAATATTGCCCAGGCTGCTAGTGAACCTATCATAGACGCTTGATAAGGCTCTACCATAGAAGTCTGTAGTAACTCGTAGTGAATTGCTATTTTCGAAAAAGAAAATATAAGCTCAGAGACAGAAAATGCCGCTATCAGCTTGTTAATATCACTCTTTATTCTTTTTTTATCTTTCCTTCCTGTTAAAGGATCGACGTATTTATTCCTGTTGTCCATATAGAATAATAACGCAAATAGTGGAATGTAAATCGCATATTCTACCAACAGCGTTACTATAGAATTAGATAGATTGTTGTTATCATACTGCGCGTACAGCTGGGTGAATAATGCTCCTCCAAAGAAAGCGAATACCCCAGAAACCAGGATATTCTTATTGAGAAGGATATAGTCCCTGTATTGTTGATAGAACCTTTTACTATCCATTTACTTATTACCTAATTACCAATTAATCCCCATCTAAAAATGATAGACAGGAATTTATATATGACTTATATTTTGCTACTAAAATCATAATCTGTAAAAAGGTATCGGAGAGGAGAAGAATAAATCGCACAATAAATTAAGAGACTGAGCCACGCTGAAGAATAATACGAAATCTTAAATCTTATTATTATTTTTGAACAATTCTTCAAAGTTGTGCGGTCAGCAAAAGACATTCTAAATGAGGGATAAAAATAAACTCTATGTAACGAGCCCCCAAAAAATATTTTTTATATTACCAAAGCACAGACCTTATTAGAATGAGTAGGCGCCTTCTCTATTACTTTATTATTATAGCGGCTGGACTTTTGTTTGGTATATACTTTTACACTTCCCAAATTAATAGGCCTACCTTTGCGCTTGAAGTGGATCCAACAAAGGATACCACAGACATTTCAGGGATAATGTATAGAATCAGAGTGACAAATGTCGGATTAGACCAGCTTTCAGGAATAGTGGTTGATCTGGGAGGAACTGATATTCAGAATTTAACATCGCTTGACCCTGGACAGTCATATTTTTTCTATCCGGAACCTGACACCGCAGTAAGTTCAGTAAAAGTCAGTACAAACGAAGGAATTCTTGTTAAAAGTGATTTTCGCTCTCCAACTAAAGTTCTCGGTTTGCCAGGAACAGGCCGCTGACAGTGTTAACTGGCTTTAGCATACCGGGGTCGTAGCCGCGGATTCGTGAAACCGGAGGTTTTTCAGATCAAACCAAGGTGCTACTAAAGACCTTTCCTATTTGCAGCCATCGGGGGAGACCTTGAGAGAATTATATCCGGCTGAAGGGATCGGATGTTTCATAATAAAGCCCGTGACTTTCAATGATTTGATAAGGCGGGTGGGTAGAGAGGTAGATTAGATGACTCTAATTAAATAGCTAAAAAAGACAATAAACCTTCCAAGACTCTTCGCAAAAGACGCACAATCCCTTTATTTCAAGATGCCATTTTTAGTAGGTTACATAGCTTGAAATCCTAACAAAGTAATGATAAAGCAATTAATAATCCTCTAGAATACGATGGCATAATGCAGAAACTATATGAATTATTTTACTTTAACGACAAGAATTATAAAATTAGATTCTGGCTAATTTACTTCTTTTCATCGATAAACATAGGCGTGTAAATAATCACTTTGCAATATTGTTCCTAAGGATTTTGCTACCTACGAAACGGTGATTCGTGGACATTCCTATACTACCTAATTGTAAATTAGACCACTATTGTTTGGAGTTAAGACTTTAAGGCAAAAATTATGGGTCACTTTTTAGGACTTTTCGACTTTACTTTTGGTATATGGCAAAAAGGTATAATTTCTTGACACACTATTGTTGAGTATTACTACTGTCAAAACTGATCTTTTTCACAGCGTCCATTCTTTTAGGGCATTAGACCTCTTTTGAGGATGCCATAATTAACATATAGCTATACGCAAAATTCTCACTTAAACTTACTGACTAGTCAGTAAGGTATAAATACATAGGTCACGTATACTCAATAAGAGAAAATGGACGAACAGAAGAACAGCGTGATTATAAGCTGTTCGTATAGTCAGGATAGTCCCACAAGTGTCCCCCGAAACGGCCAAATCCAAGACAGAGAAAGTCAATCCGATTTTGACAGCACTATTTCTTTTAACAAAATCCTTGTTATAGGACTAGGACAATTAGGACTACCTGTAGCTAAATACGTTAAAGACAGAGGATTTGACGTGTATGGATATGATATTAGCACAAAAGCACTTGAGCGTGCAGAGAAAACAGC
>JBPCNB010000297.1:0-1059 GCA_051001675.1 Nitrososphaeraceae archaeon
TTTGGGTTCGTATCGTTTTGGCAATTGTAACAACTTATTGAGCATTTATGAGTTAGATTTTTTCTAGTCAATATCGGCTTCTATTTTGGTGCCCAACATGAAATAGTCGATGACGACTAAGTAACTCAGAAGCCTAATTTACAATTGACAGGTGAACCATCACAGCGTATTATTATTAGAGCGTTATTAGAAATGATGAATATGTAAGATGAGCCTAAATAGAATCGGATGCAACGATCTTAAGAAGCATTTCTATCCTCAGGATCGCGAGCTGCATGACCATTTTAGTTGGTTGCTTGAATAACTTTGTAGCAGGTTCAGAATTCAAACCTCATGGATTAAATCCCTCAAATTTCTTTTTGGTTTGGGTTGAAGTATCTTTTGTGGATATCCTAAACATAGAATCGACGACGGTACGTATTTTGTATTTAATGCAGTCATGATTTTTTCTTCATCAATCATACCTATCCATATGGAACTCAAGCCTAATGCATGTGCCGCCAGCTGTGCATATGCTGCAGCTAGAGTAGCATCTTGCAGTGAGAATTTCTTCAGAATGTAGGAAGGGAAATTTAATTTTATCCTCTCAGGATTCATACAGAAGACAAGGACCTCGGGAGCGTTTACATATGGCTGCTTATTAGCAGCATCAACCAACTTTAGCTTGATATCTTGGCGTTTAACGTGATAGATCTCAAATCCCTGAAAGCCACCGGCTGTTGGCGCAGTGTCAGCTGCGGCGTATAGCATTTCTATTTTTGAATCCTCAACTGGCTTATTTTCAAATGTTCTCTGAGATCGCCTGCTTAGCATTACATTAAAAATATTGGATGACAAAGCATCATCTATCTCTTGGACATTCGTCTCTTCTTCCTCCTTGGGATAAAGTAAATTATTGTCAATTCTCCCTCCTTCTCCAAACATTCTGGAGAAGACGTCTTTTGGGTAAGACATCACTGTACGATTATCTACCTCCTTCTAAAAAGATTTTCCTAAACGATGGCATGTTAAGAAGTCATACCGAAAACAGAAACACTTTATCTGCGAAGATTTAAATGC
>JBPCNB010000298.1:0-1426 GCA_051001675.1 Nitrososphaeraceae archaeon
AGAAAAGCCATTGGTAACTCCCCCTGCACAGAAGTCATTAGGTAGTAATCCCACCTCTCAGAGCCAGGTATATTCTCAAAGTAGTAAAAGTCAGCCAACTGTCGCGAGTGGTATTGATGTAGGAACTTCTTCACCGGCTAAGAGTAATACCATGTCGGAGCCCGCAGTATCGGAAAGCAATATTAGAAACACAATACAGGACCCAAACCACTTTTCTAAATTACAAGACGAAATCCCCAGCAAAAATTCCTCTAACACTGACCGACGAAAAACATAAACATTATAATCAAAACTATTTTTTGCTAGTTGGCACAAATAAGCTTTATATGTCAATCCTTTGACTCTTGATTAATATGCCTATGCAGGTTACAAATAATCATGCTGGGGGCATCAGCATTATTGCATTTATTGTTGCAGTTACTGTAAGCATGGCATACTACCAGTTTGTTTATCTGCCGCAAGTTAATGCAAAACCTGTTGTTTCTGAAGAGGTACTGAATCCGGCAGGAATTACCAGCGTCAGTATTTTAGAAGGCTCAGCTTTACCCTCTCAAACTCAAAACTATGAGCCTAAAGAAATTACTTCTAACTTGGGCGAAACAAATAAAGTAGTTTGGACAAACGAAGACACTACTGCTCACACAGTAACTACTGACACAGGATACAATGACCCTATTAGCGGTGAATTCGATTCTATGGCAACGATTGGTTTACTTCTCCCGCAGCAGAAATTTGAGTTCGTATTTACAGAGCCTGGAGAATATCCTTACCATTGCGAACCCCATCCGTGGATGACAGGCAAGGTAACTGTGGAAAGAGGAAGATTCTAGAAATACCTCGAAAATAAAACCCTACCGATAACTGCAAAATTTGCTGAGCTTGATTCTAGATATAATGTCAACCTAATATTTTAACAAATGCCACTGCAGAAACAACTTCCTTATGTTCCTGGACAACAGCTACTCGAAATTTAGCATTAGTATAGCCAACACTGGGCTTATGTGCGGTAACGGCCATAAATTCTAGTTTCTCCTTGTTGGAAAGGTCTTCTTTGAATATGGAAAGTCTAGCATATTGATAATTAATTTTTTTGCCATTTAGACTTGTGTAATTGAAAGTGTCGCTTGAATTTTCGATTTGGGAGTTGATCACAATGCTATCAAACCTGCCTGTGTAGTTAATATTAATTGTCCCGTGTATCTCTTGACCTGGCATGATCTCTTTTTGTGTTACCTCGATATCAACTTCTTTGCTAGTCTTATCAATCATGCGTATGTGAATTCTTAGGTGTTAAATATGAATGTGTGTGACCATCTGTGCGTATGTACCCATAGAAGGGCAATTTGTTCTGTTTGTTATGAGTCAGTATCTCGTCAAGTCCGAGATTTATGAAAACGCCAGTTAGGGATATCATTATCATTATGGC
>JBPCNB010000299.1:0-3396 GCA_051001675.1 Nitrososphaeraceae archaeon
GTGTAGTGTGGATAGGGGTTCAGACTCGAGTCTTAAAATTGACATAGTAGCAAGACATTCGTTCTTGAATAATCATGGAAAAAGTTCACTATTCTGTCTTGGCACGCAAGGTCGGGTGGATAGATGAAACTAGAATCTGTAGTTCCAGATAAGGGAAAAAAAATGCTTGAGAAGGATGAGAAAACTAAATATGAGAAAAAACCAACAGTCGAGGAAGCACTAAGGATCCTTGAAGAACATTCACGCAAGGTCAAAAAGACAAGAGAAGTTCTACACACGGCTGGTAATATCGATGTAGGTATTTTGTCTCACGAAATCGTAGATGAAACGAGGCTGTACAAACTTTTGCATTATCGTCCTCTTGTTAGCAGAACAGCAAAAACACCTATTGTGTTTGTTTATGCTTTAATGAACAAATCATATATCCTTGATTTGCAGCCCGATAAGAGCTGGCTACGCAACTTGTTAAGTCAGGGATTTAACGTATATCTCATTGATTGGAAAACCCCCACCAATATTGACAAGTATGCGTCATTTGACGATTATGTAAATTTTTATATCGATGACTGTGTGGATCTTGTCAGTAAAGAAAATTCTGTTGAAAAATTAACGCTACATGGATACTGTCTTGGGTCGACCATGGCTGCCATGTATACATCCCTGCATCAAGAAAAAGTCCGAAACCTTGTGACTATAGCCCCGATAATTGACACCGAAAATGATGTAACTGTGCTTGCGAATTTTGCTCGGCACCTCGATGTAGACAAGGTAATCGATACTTGCGGGAATTTCCCTCGCGAATATCTTTATGCATGCTTTTCAATGCTAAAACCATTCAAACAAGGGGTAAACAAATACATCAACTTGGTAGAGAATATTGATAATGCAAACTTTGTCCAAAATTTTCTTCGTATGGAAAAATGGCTTTATGACACGCCAACAATAGCAGGAGAAACGTTCAAGCAGTGGATCGAAGATATTTATCAGAAAAACCTGCTGGTGAAAAATGAGATGAAAATAGGTGAGAATATCATAGACCTATCTAAAATCCGTGTTCCTCTTCTCAATATAGTTGCAGAGGAAGATCATCTTGTATCTCCACAATGCAGTGTGGCGTTAAACGATTCAGTTTCAAGCCTCGATAAGAGATTAATGCATTTCCATACAGGTCATGTAGGTCTCATCGCCAGCAGCTACTCCCAGAATAATGTCCTTCCAAAAGTTGGACAGTGGCTGAGGGTTCGATCACAATAAGTCAGTGACAGTTAACAACACTAAGATGACTATGTCTAAAATGTTGATGTCTGCGATTACGCTCTATCTGTTATGATTGCTTTTTCGTTTTCTCTCAATAGGGACTATAATCACCTGGACCAAATCGCCATCTTCTATGTTTAAAGCCTGTCGCTCAGCCTCGGGAATAGAAATTCTCCCTCCACTCTGAACCGTTGTTTTAAACATTGCATTATAATATGTGAGCCCTTGAAGCATAGAGAAGAAGTTCTGCATGGCATCCTGCTGAATTGAGGAAAATTGTTTGACAAAGTCCCTCTGAGCATCGCGACCTTTTTCTAATGCATTTTTGAATGAAGGTGAGTCATCTGTCGATCCGGTGTTATTATTCATTATTGAAATGTATAGCACCGTTGATTTATATTAATATAAGGGAAAGTTAGCTTGAAATCTTGAGAAGAAAAGACTTTAACATTGTTTAACGTATGCAGAAACTAGCGTTAAATAGAACGACTTATATAGTAATCAAGCAAGCGTGTCAGAATAAGTCAGCCCTAGCCTCTGGACGGAACATTATCACTAGCGATTTAAGCACGATTTTACCGCTTCTGAAGCTTCTATTCGATTTGTCGTCCAGGTTCTTTTGAAACGCGTACTTATTGGTACAACAAGGCAGGGGATATGCGCGGCTTACCACAGCCTCGTATCAGGGATTTCCGACAAGAATATTGTCGAATATTTTTCGATAATCCTGAGTTTCACAAACCTTAAACGAAACAAAACTACTAAAGCGTTAAGCAATGAGTACTTTTGTAAACGAAGATCCCCCAGCTAAAGAATAATCTCTAAAACGTTTCTGAAGATTTTTATCTAGATATGGTTCAAAATCATATATTGCTTTATTTATGACTTCGATGCACAGATGATAGTAGGTCCCTGTATCTGGGTTGGTTACTTTTGTATGAAAGGGTTCGTCATCTACCTGCTTTAGTGGCTTTTTGTATAGGTGTGCTATACCTTCAGCTTTGAATATCTGCTCGGTTCTCTTATAATCTGGCATCCTGTTACTAACATATAGTGATTGAGTACATTTAGGATTCGCGATAGCACATCCCCAAGCACTACGAACTTTTCCAGTCTATGTCCCAAACAGAGTGGCACTTTAGATCGGTATCAGGATTTGTTTCCTTATCCCATTGGACTACTCTTTGATGATGATGGTAACACAGAGGATACATATCTTCTCCTATCCAACACGCAAGAATGCCGTTAAGGCTGCATCCATACTTTAGATAAAGCTCAGTCTTTCTAGACACAAAATACTGATGGGCTGCTGTCTTTGAATACAAGCATAGACGGCTACGAAAGGTTTGAGGCTGAGGTATGAATTCGGCAACCATAGTCGTCGGAAAGGTTGTGTTGCGATAAAGGACTAATTAACCTAACCTAACCTTCAACTTGTTATTCTATGGATAGCACTTCCCTTACTCTTGCCATCCTTTTTTCTTGTCCTTCAGCAAATAGGTATCCCTTGTCTGTCCAAGGCCTTCAATACCGCTATACCAGCTATTGACAAGGGAATCCTTTCCACGTGCATCTATTCTTGTATAAGCTTTATCTCTTAGCGGAAATCTCTTTTATTAACTTGTTTATCATCTTTTGTTGCTGAAATATTAGAGCCATAAACAACGACTCTGCAGAATCCTGTGGTCCCTTGGTTTTAAAGGCTGCTGTATATTCCTCATTTTCTAAACATTCTGTTAACATTTTGTTAAATAGAATAGCATTTGGTTGACGCAAAGCATATTCAAACCCTTTCCATGATTCGATTTCCTTTGTAAGTATGTTTTCGTCTGGACCAGTCATTTCTTAGGTGAAAGGATACGTTAGTAATATTGAGTATGGCACTATGACTATGGGGAGAGGAAGGGGAGGAGATAGCGTAATCTTTTTTAGTCGATTTTACCATAATATTTCCAGACCACATACGAACGTAGGAGCCTGCACGATTGGCGTGGTTGCGATTCCGGCTGTCCGGTAGCCAAAACCTACTACTTCTTCTGGTTCTAGGTTTTAAGATTGGTTCTAGCCATTAGGACCGTGAGATTTCTCTATGTTGCTTTCTATTTCTTCAATCTTTTTCTGTAATGCAATGATATATTC
>JBPCNB010000300.1:0-1363 GCA_051001675.1 Nitrososphaeraceae archaeon
GCAAAGTTCTTGTAGGGTGAAGCACCTGATTCACTTGGTATATTTATAGTTGGATCTCCTGATACAACATTAAATGCTCCCATCATTCCTGCTTCCATATGGGCGAATACATGACAATGATACTGCCAATGTCCTGGACCCACTCCATCTCCTACATCAATTATAAAAGAATGAGTTTTACCTGGAATTATCTGTTTTACATCTATTATGTTGTTGGTTCCAGGATCTACCCATCTATGTGCATGAAGATGAAATGTATGCTGATGATCTGTAGGATTACCTGCATGACCTACTCCTAAAATATGAAAACGTATTTTTTGGTCTATTACTCCAGTCAGAGTGGGATTTGTCCACAATGGACTTTGTTTATAATTATTTTTATTATCAATTTCCATACCCCAAAATGTAGAACCAACCATGAACATGATAAAATCTTTATCTAACTTGTTAAGAGGAAATTCTTGAATCTTACCTTTTATCAGACCTGTAGTAACATTATTCTTTGGATTCACAATTACTGCTCCAAAGAGCCCATTCTCTCCGCTTTTGCTATCATCAATATATAGAAAAGTTCCTGGTTTAGATGCTAAAAATTCTTCACTAGTTATGAGGTTGCCATCTTTGTCTTTAATATTGACGTTGACATAATCACCTTCAGTAAAAACTAATGCTGGACCAGGAATAGTAGCTAATTTGCTATATTTAGGAGTCAAATCTATATTATTACTGCTGCTGCTGCTGCTCGTCATATCAGAAGACGATGTTTTAACATGGCTAACCATTTTATAAGCTGGTTGTCCCGTTGGTAAAGTAATAACTACCATTTCAATCTTGTGCATAGTATTGTTGCTAATTTTATTATTAGGTGATAATGATGATGAAAGATCATTACCTTCAGCAGATGATGAAGGTATAGAAGTCAAAGTGTGAAAAACTTCTTTTTTGTTATCTTTTATTATATTCTTATTGTTTTCTAAAGTTACAGATTCATTGTTCTCTTTCTCTTTTGATATTTGTTGTTGTATTTGTTGTGCAGACGCTATCTCAACAACAGGAAGATTTAGTGCAAATATAGGACCAGTGGCGACTATTACTATCATAAAGAGAATTATCCAAGACTTAAAGGATGATATTATTGTTGTATGTTTCAAATTAAAATTTTTATTTGAACTTCTGTTGTTATTTCTCATCTTATTCACTTCCTACTAAATATATTTCTCCATTATTATCACTAGTACCGTGCATTATTGGTGATGTTGCAGGAATACCGGTACTATTACCAGTATCTTTACTATCACCACCACTACCTTGCATCTTGGGTGATGGTCCAGGAATGCTTGAAGTACTAGTAGTAGCGTCATCT
>JBPCNB010000301.1:0-2497 GCA_051001675.1 Nitrososphaeraceae archaeon
GATTCACGCAAACCATTCGTAGACATCGCGACAGAGATTGGGTTATCCGAATCAGCAGTTAGGAGAAGGGTAAAAAATCTTCTAGATAGCGAGACGATTAAGCGATTCACCATTGAGCTGAACACTACAAACAAAACAAGCGCCATAACTCTAATTTCTGTAGCATCTACAGCGGATTCGTCAGCAGTTTCTACAGATCTCATGAATCTCAAGGGGGTGGAAATAATTTATGAAATTACTGGCCAATACGATATCGCCGCTATTATCAGCGCTTCATCAGTGATCGAAATCAATAGATGCATCGATGAAGTTCGTAAGATAGAAGGAGTTTCAGATACTAATACGGTAATTGTATTAAAGACTATGCGTCAGTAGTTCTTGATACCTGGCAGACCGTTACTATACGACGATAGTCAGATGATCATTAATAGTAACCTTACCTTATCCATAGAATATATGCGAAAAGGTTTATAACCCGTCTGAAATGAGCTAAAGAAGAGAAGTTATGTCGCTTATATCAGAGGATGTTAATCATTATGCTCACCTGTATAACGAATCGGATAAAGACAAAAGAACAATTACGATTCTTGATTCGACGCTGCGTGAGGGAGAGCAGCATCCGGGTGTATCTTTTTCGACAAAGCAAAGAATCCAGATAGCCTGGATGCTCGATTCCTTTGGTGTAGATCAAATTGAGATTAGCCCTGTCATTTCTGACGACCACTTTGTTTCGACCAAAACTATATTAAAACAAGGGCTTAGGGCCGATATTCTTGCGCATGTTCGCGCGACAAAATCGGATGTAGACATTGCTATCGGTTGTGGTGCTACCTGGGTTGCAACTTACATGGGAATATCGGATATCCATTTAGCTGCAAAATTGAAGATTACTAAAGAGGAAGCTAAAATCAGGGCTCTGGAGGTTGCTGATTACATCAAGGCTCATGGGCTAAAGGCTAGATTCACTATGGAGGATGCAAGTAGAACAGAACCAAAATTTTTAATTGAGATGTGCAAGGAAATGAATATGCGGGGCATTGAAAGGATTAGCATCCCTGACACTGTGGGCATCATGCGCCCGAGAGGTATGTACAATCTGGTTAAAATGGTGTATGACAACATAGATTCTTCTAGGTCCTCCTTAGATGTTCATTGTCATAATGATGTAGGGTTGGCTCTTGCCAATGGATTAGCGGGTTGTGAAGCGGGGGCAAATCAGATCCATACTACCATAGATGGTTTTGGAGAACGAACCGGAATACCTACCTTAGCGGAGACAGCCGTTGCCTTAACTCTCATCTACAAATCAAATAATCGTCTTCGCCTACATATGTTGAAAGATCTTTCAAGAACTGTTTCGCAATATACAAACTTGGGAATACCGGAATCTAAACCAATTGTAGGCGATAGCGCATACAAGCACAAAGCGGGGACCCATCTTGCGGCAATTCTAAAAAACCCGTCAGCTTATGAAATCTTGGAGCCAAAATTGGTAGGAAATCGACGCAAGATCGTATTCGGAGAATTAGCTGGAAAAAATGGCGCGGCATACTTATTATCGTTATTAGGACTAGAAACTGATGAACATGAAGCAAAGACCCTTGCTCGCGGAATGAAGGATCTTCGGATGGGCGACATTTTGGAATTGTATCTGGATGACCGGCTTGAAAGAAAGATACTTAATGATGCTTCACCTGATATAGATAGGAAGTAGTAGAATAAGTTGGTTAAATGTACAGAATGTGAAGCAGATATTAAGGTGCCAGCCGATTCGGTAGAAGGTGAAATTGTAACATGTCCTGATTGCGGAGCCAGTTATGAGTTGGTAAAATCAGATCAAGATTTCAAGATAAAACCTGCCCAGACGGTCGGTGAAGACTGGGGCCAATAAAATCGAGGTGTCATCTACACCTTCATCTAAATCTTTTATCATTCTTTATGATTCCATGAGATGGGAAGAAAAGTCGCTTTATGAAGCAGCCAAGAGAAAGGGAGTGGAGGATTGTCATCTTGTTGATTGCAAGGATCTTTTTATTGAGTTGAATCGAAAGGATGCCATGTACACAGGCAAGACTGTAATACAGAGGTCTGTGAGTTATTTTAAGAGTCTGCACTCAACGGCTGCGTTAGAAGGCTTGGGTGCATCTATTATCAACCCTCTCAAAACTGCGATTACCTGCGGAAACAAACTATTCTGTCACATGGTTCTAAATAAAGTCGATATCAAGACGCCTAAGTCAATTACAGCTTTTTCTGAAAAGGCAGCTCTAGAAGGCTTGGATAAACTGGGATATCCTGCAGTAATTAAGCCGACAATCGGAAGTTGGGGTAGGTTGATTGCTCTTCTAAGAGACAAAGACGCAGCACGTGCAGTAATTGAAGATAGGCAACATATGTTCCCTCTTTATCATGTTTATTACTTCGAAGAGTTTGTAAATCGCCCACCAAGAGATATAAGAGCCATTGTTGTGGGTGATTCGATAGCAGGGGCAATCTA
>JBPCNB010000302.1:0-2198 GCA_051001675.1 Nitrososphaeraceae archaeon
GTACATACCATATGGTAAATCGATACCATTTACAACCTTGATACGTGGCGCATTTTCAGTTATCTTGCTTATAATCTCTGAGTTTTCATCAGAGAAAGAGCACACAATCCTTATAATGGTGGTATCACTTTTTTGTGAAGCTCTTATCAGATAGTCAACTACTCCCAGCTTGTCTATTCTCAAGATAGATTTAGCATTTGGGAGAAAGAATAGGGCTTCTTTTTTGACAGATTTCGTTAAATCAACAAGGATTCGACTTGCGATTTCGTGATCTGTAATAGTATCAAAAATTTCTGGTTCGATATCTTCTTCAATTTCTCTTATCTTTTGCTCAGCTGGAATGGCCATATTCCAAAAACTGTCAAATACGTATTTCTGTTGAATCACAATATCCTTGATATTGCTATAGATAACTTGGGGAACTGGCTGTGACTCTCGTAAGGTTGTGGAAGCTATATAATCTGTCTCACTGACTGAAAAATTTGCTTTGATTCCATCTAAATGGCGGATCTCATATCCTAATTTCATTAGCTCTTTGCAGTAATGGATATTTTCTCTTGTAATTTCAGTTATATATTTTAAATTAATGCCTCGGCGTCTGAGGGAAGAAATTAATTCCCTATATTCTTGAACTTCAATAGATATTGACGGCCCTCTGTAGTCGCCACAAGAATATATCACATTCTTTGCATTGGATAAGAATTGTAATATTGCACCCATTACATTTTCTGAGCCATAAATTATCTTGGTCATTTCAGGGAGAGAATGAGAGTCAATATTATTTGTAGGGGGCAATACTAGCATCTAACATTGAAACATGCTATATAAAAGGCGAGCCTACTTCAAAATGAATACGACTAATCGCATGATAGATTGGATATACCTTCAAATGGATTGGTGGAATTATTAGCAAAGGCTTGAACAGTCTCATAATTAACGATGATAGGGGATATTCGATAGGATTTACAACCGACAAGAAAAGCTACGATAAACATTATCCTACAGCACAAAAAATGATTTGATTCGATAAAACAAAATAGATTGGACCTTGACGCCCAAATGAAAAGCCTAATTTTAAGCCTTATTATTATTATAATGGTAGCGCAATTATCGAGAAGTTCGTTTATTCACATAGCGCAATTGCCAGTGATGTTTCTCCTAACGTAGATACAAATGAGCAATAATTATTCCACTCCAAAGTACCAATTCTGAATTCCATCCCAATAGCACTTTTATAGTCATGTAATATATTGCAATATATATTGTAATGGTTCAAATATTTCTGGGTTTGTAGTAAATTCTTAGTACATCAGACAGAAATATCAGCAAAAGCCTGAATATTTAATCAACCTATAATACGTATCTATGCAAACAATCCCCCCAGTTAGGTTTATTGCAGGTCTAACTGCCTCATGGGCTATATTTGGATTTATTTTAGCCATCGATTCAGCACTCAATCTACCTCCTGGTACCTTCTATAAAATGATAGGCGTAGCTTTTGGTGTAGATTCTTCCTATGCGGTATACGCTGGCTTCCTCCTACATATGATAACTGGTGTAATTATAGGAATTATTTATTGCACTTTATCTCAAAATATAAAAAAACTGCTAATTACTTCGGTATACAAAGGACTCGGAACAGGAATCCTTACAGGAGTAGTAGTTTGGGCAATTCTTTTTCTTCCACTAAATTATGGAATAATGCAGCCAACATTACACAATATGGTAAATACACTAAACTCTACATCCTCAGAAAATTTAATGGCAAAACAACTGCTTGAGCTTTCAAACGTTATCATCTTTGGTTCATTAGTAATACATAGAGTGTTGGGGCGGTTATGGGCTTTTGTGCAAGACTACTGGTAACCTGATGAGGATGAAAAGCATAGACAAGTACAACAGATGAAAACAAACAGACAGCAATAACTGAAGGCGCACCATTGTAGCTGGTTTAGGGTTAGCATACTTCAAGAAGGAAAATATGAAGAACTAACTAGGGATTCAGTTTAAAGAATCCAAAACTCTTCTAAGGCCTTCCTTTAATGCATTAAAATTATCTAGTCTTTTTCTACTTTCTTCGTTAGACGGTAAGTTTTCTAACAATTCCCTTCTTACTTTGTCTGACGTGTAGTAAACCGACTCAACCATATTCATTAGTTCTTCTTTGTTAAATTCAATAGCAGCTATTCCATTAGCCC
>JBPCNB010000303.1:0-1931 GCA_051001675.1 Nitrososphaeraceae archaeon
GGTTTAGATATCTTTATTCCAGCTTTTCAGTGGTTGTAAGAATTCCATTAGACTTTATCAATAAATCGAATATAGTCACTCTCTCTATTGACGCAGTTGATAGAACTACTTTAATCAAAAGTGGAACATCGTCTATTGTTATGTAATTTCTACCTTTAGACAATGCATGACCTCTAGCCAAGTTCCTTAGCTGAGTTATAGCTCTATCAGGTTCTTCAATTATTGGTGTTGAATATCCATAATTCATTCCTTGTGTCCCATCTGTATCCCAGACCGTAACAGTTCCTCTCAAATGTGCAAGCAATATAGCAAGTTCAGTTATTATTTTGATAGCCTTCTCTTCGTTTTTCTCATTGTTCCATTCTATTTTCTTTAAGCCATTTTCTGATTTTAGCTCTGGACCTCTTTCAAACCAATCTAGGTATTCTTTCAGTGCTGTTTCTATGGCTTCCATATCGTTAGTGTAGTTATCTGCAAGTGCTTGGACAAAGTAATCATTCTTGGACTTGGTACTCTTTGGTATTCTCAAAAAGTATAGTTTTGCTCCTAAATTTCCAAGTATCTTGTGAACTCTATATGGTATATCAACAGCTGCACCTATCCAGACAAACATATGTTCTCCTGTATATCCACGCTCTCCATGAACCCCTGAATCACTTGTGTATCCTTTTCCATCCAGTATCCTTATCATAATACCCAATACCTCTTGTAAGTCATCGTCTTTCTTTGTGAACGTTGGAGATAGTTCGGGAGTCAATAATGCCTTGTTTTTGATTTTTGGAAGTAAATCTATGTCTTTTAATCCTTCTTTCTTTACATTTGCGCTGTGAGACACAAAGGACTTGGCACTAAAGTTATCAGAATATTTAACATTTGGTCTATTACGCAACATTTCCATACCAAGAGTTTTTGACGAACTCGGGCTACCTAGTACAATACCCGCGAATGGTAAAGTGCACTTAGATATATTCAGAATTCTTAAGACTGACAATTCAAATTCTAGTGAATCCCATAGTATTGGCATTCTATCTTTTATTATGTGGTATAGGTTCCAGTATCGGACTACGAGCGTACTCCTCCATTCTTCTTGAGATATTTCCGGTTCATTATCCTGTTGTGTATTTTCATTATTCTTTTTATCAATGAACTTTACTGCATATTTCCATTGTTTTTCAAATTCACTTTCTTCTAGAGCTGGAATACAGTGTTCTTGATTCCAATTCTCAGATAGGCTCTTAATTTGGTCTTCTGTTAGAACATCCTTGTTACGTTGGATTAGCGAATCCATAACACGAAGTAATGCTTCATGCCTGTTATGACCTTCGTAAATTTTTGTATCTGCTGTGAATAGTTCTTTGGTTGAATCTTGAGTTTTAATACCTCCATTAGAAACGTATGGAATTCCATACTTCTTACAAATAGAGTCTATATGTCCTTCCAATACATCTAGTGTTTCAGGTTCTCTAGTACCAATTATCTCATAACTAGAGCCATTCTTGTGCACTGAAGGGCTGCAATAGGCAATACCATGTTCACCTGAACCCTTTACTTCAAATGCAGGACTAGTTTCATTTTTGACTGTATCACTACTTTTCTTGGTAAATGGATGGCTTGAATAACAGTAAACATGTGCTCTGGTCAAATCATCACTATGTTGCTCTACAATCATACGTTTGGCTAGCTGTACTAATGGAGTTTTTACGCCATTTCTGGTACAAAATTCGTCTATTGCTTTCTGGTTGTCCAAGTCTATGAATGCAAGATAAAGTCCTTTTTTTTCGCTGTTATGCCACACTTTTCCTGCAACTATAGCCATACCTTTATTGAAAGTGTTATCTCTCTTCCATTGCTCATGTTGTGCTTCTAGTACAGGACTATCTTGATATTGTAACCACTGAACCAATGGCTTCTTATTCGTTGTGTCAGCAGGT
>JBPCNB010000304.1:0-5268 GCA_051001675.1 Nitrososphaeraceae archaeon
AAACAATACTATTCCAGAATCGCTGGTTTGACGGATGCTGGTTTGGTGAAAAGACACAAAGGAAAGTATTCTCTTACCATGTTAGGGAAGGTAGTCTATCAATCACAAATGATAATAGGCAAAGCGCTTACCTATTACTGGAAACTAAGGACAATAGAATCAATCGAAACTGGTGCTACTTTTCCAGAAGGAGAATTAACACAACTGATTAATGCTCTCATTGACAATCACCGAATCAAAGACATTATTATGAAATCGATCTCAGTTTGTTCTACTAAAGAGGATCCCAAGATGCCCAAGGCAGCAGCCATATTAGAGGGAATGTGAAGAATGACTTTCAGAAATAGTTAGTTTGTTTGCATTTCCAAACACAGATTCTGTGCAAATATGGAAACTATTGGGAAGTAGAACTCTGACTTATGATTAGTCCCT
This sequence comes from Nitrososphaeraceae archaeon, assembly GCA_051001675.1. GTDB lineage: Archaea > Thermoproteota > Nitrososphaeria > Nitrososphaerales > Nitrososphaeraceae > TH5893. Next base: position 433 of record JBPCNB010000304.1, read on the forward strand.
TCATATCACAACCATATTTCCATTCTTTATAGCAAATATAACAAATAGAACCCATTGAAGACTTTCAATCTTTATCCAGAAGTCATCAGTATCTGATCTTTCCATGGCTTTCTCTTTTCTTTTTTCTAGATCTTTGATCATTTTTCGAATAACGGCTTCCAATCTATCAATAGGAAGTTTATTTACTTCTATTTTCTTAAGGGCCCATACAATACAGTCTATCTCCAATTGTAGATCATGGTTGAATCTTGGGTTGTGTGCAGGATGAATCTGTTTCTTTCTTTTGTCAATCTTTTGATGCAGGAATTCTTTGAGTCTGTTTGTGTCGTCAGCCAGAAGAGAAGGATGGAATTCGAAGATAATAAGGATCTTGATAAAGGGAATACCGGGAATCATTTTTTATGATAACTAGGTTTTTAGGATCTGGATAGAGTTAACGATTTTATCTATCAGAGGTAGAGTTACATCATAATATTCTGGTGCGGTAGCAAATACGAAATCAAATTCAGTCCCATTTATTATCGAAATAATACTTTGTACAACTTGAATCTGATCTTATCCTTTTGGCTTAATGTAAGTCTTGGAGAATAGCATGACTTGGATACGAATGAATTTTCATACAAATCCAAGGAAAGGTTATTGAACTCGTAATGATGATCTACCGTTGGTTCCAACGCCTGATATTCTCTGTTGTGCACTCCAATTGTTGCCATCAGATGTAGAGTTAAAGTAAATTCCTTGGTCGCCTTCTATTCCTTTCCAAGACATGAATAATCTCTCAAAAATTGACATAATTTGTTGATATAGTTGCTCATAATTAAGAGTTTTCTATAAATTATTTAGCCCACTAGTCATTTTATACCATTTATCGTGGTAAAAAGAGCATTTTCAGAATAGTTAATCAAAGACTCCTACGCCAAATTTTAGTAATAGGAACCCTTGTTCGTATACGGACATCATCATTTTATTATCAGTGTTCACGGTATACTGTAAACACATAATGGTTAGATCTACTAGACTTAGAGAATGAGATAAACCATCTTTAGATTCTCGATGTTCTAGTTATAATTACAAATGTCACAAAATGAACGACTGAAAAAACAATTGCTCTCCAATCAAAACTTAGTTGAATGCAGATATGGCTTGTCACTTTCACTCAACCCGGTCGAATTGAGGTATAGAGATAACCATAACTTACCGCATTTTGTCTTCGTGGTGGGGCAGTATCTTATATAGTTCCTTTCGTATATTGGGCACAATTTGCCAGATGCTAATTCTGAAAAAGACTCATCCCTTTCGGATAACAAGAACACTGATAGTGCCAGTAGTGATATAGAGACGGGATGGCATACCGGTTATATTCATGGTAACACTTTCAAGAACAAAGAAGTCAAATTTAGAAAGATAAATGGGATGGCAATTTTTGAGGGTGATATTATCCTTGCTAGAACCCCTGAAGAGATGGAAAGGCTTAGCCCCAAAAAACCATCTTTTGATAAAAAACTATTTGTAAAAGCAGTCGCTAGAACTGGAGAGCAGTTTCGATGGCCGCGTGGAGAGATACCTTATGAGATTCGTGGTTCACTTCCAAATCAAAAGCGTATTACAGATGCAATTTATCATTGGGAAGAAAGAACCCATATCCGCTTTATTCCCCGCACAAATTATAATGCCAGACATTATCCAAACTATGTATCATTTATCCAATACACACCACAGCCTGGCGAGAAGCAGGACGTCTTTCATTGTTCATCGCCAATCGGCATGCAGGGATCGGGAGAACAGTCTATTGTTGTTTCTGACCAATGTATTACTGGTGATGTGATTCACGAGATTGGACATACTGTGGGATTATGGCATGAGCAAAGTAGAGATGATAGAGATAATTTTATTAGAGTTGTTTTTGATAACATTGAACCTAAAGACGTACATAATTTTAGCCAACATATATCTGACGGCGACGATGTAGGAGACTATGATTACGGTTCAATCATGCATTACGGTGCATCTTACTTTTCTAAAAATGGCCTGCCAACAATTGAGGTGCTGAAAATAGAGAGTCCAGATGCAGGTTCGATTGGACAGAAGAATGGACTGAGTGTAGGAGATATAGCAGCGGCTAACCAGTTATATGCAAACAAGGCTCCCACTGTAATATATAATATTGGTGGAAATAAATTAGAGGTATTCACAAGAAGTTCAGATGGTCAGATTTACCGTAGTTCGCAGAAAACTTCAAGCGACAGTAAATCATATACTGGGTGGTCCCCCGATAGGAGCGTATTGTGGATTAAGAACAAGCATAACTAGTGATAAAAATGATAAAAATGATAAGTTGGATATCGTAGATACTGGAACTAACCTTCATCATTTATACCAGCCCCAAGATACATGGATTAATGATGTGTTCTTCATCACTGATAGTCGAGCATACATGGGTGAGCCGGTGGTCATGCGTGATGCAAACGACATAATGGAGGTCGTTTGTGTAGGTAATGATGTAGGTAGTAATACGTCTCGTCAACTTTTTCATGTGGATGAGGCTTCATCAACTACTAGTGGTTGGAATTCACAGACAATGTTAGGAGGTCCCTGGCCGCCTAATAGGAGACCATTTTTAGCACGTAGTGCTAATGGTCGATTAGAGATATTTATAGTGGGTTTTAATGACAATCAACTCTACCATAGGTGGCAGACTTCAAACGCTACTAACCAATGGTCTGATGGATGGACTCCTTTGGGAGGACCGTTTTACGGCGACCCTGTAGTAGCCTTAGACAATGGTAATAAACTAGAGATATTTATAGTGGGTTTTAATGACAATCAACTCTACCATAGGTGGCAGGTTTCCCCAAACAATAACCAATGGTCTAATGGGTGGAACCCGCTAGATGGTTATTGGCTCCTTACAAGAGACCATTTGTGGCGCGTAATAACGATGGTCGATTAGAGATATATATAGTGGGCACAGATGGGCGGATGTACCATAAATGGCAGACCTCATTGAATAGTGATGGTTTATGGGATTGGAATAGCACTTGGGCGCAACTTGGAAAAGAAGAATGGCCTAGGAGTAGCAATCCCACTGTTGCGCGTAATGGTGATGGCCGACTAGAGATATTTATAGCAGGACCAAAAGAAGAAATATACCATAAATGGCAGACTTCAGCCAATAATAGTAATCAGTGGTCTGATGGTTGGGTTACACTAATTGAAAAAAAGCCATAGGACAATCCAAGGTAATGTACTTTTGCTGGGTTCATCCTACCAAAGGATCTACCAAAAGCGATTATGATGCCAGAAAAAACTTGAAATGTTTTACATGTCAGACCGAAGAACTACAAGCCTAGAATTTCTGTCAACCAACTAATACAAGTAATAGGTTCATTCTCTATCTAAGATAAGCCAAATACTGATTAACTAAGTACGCTAACTACACTCTATATCTTCTATATTATGGAACAATATCTCCTTTTCCTTCATACCAGCGCCTGATCTACCTCACAACATCCGCGATAAATTCAGGATAATGATGCCTCGCCAAAACACCCTCACGAGAAGTCATATCGAGAAAAGCCAAATCCGTGGAGCTCAGTTAAAATGCTCTGGCACTTCAGGTTTCCAAGAAGTCTTGATCTTTTGAGGTCCCAGTCAGGGTTATGATGTCTTCGCCCTCGTGCAAAGATTGCACGGTGATATGCTAGAACTGTCGGTCATAATAAGAAGATAGGCTTTCCATTTGAACCTGTTAAAACATTTTGTACACTGATCTTATGACCGATCATATCATAAGGATTATCTAGAGAGAAGTCCACGAAACTTGACCTGTTGTGAACTCATTAATGAAACAAAGATTAAAAGGTCACGTTGATAGTTTTCTGTTGTGCGATATCTTCCTGTTCTGCCTTGTCCTCGTCCTTTATATGATTTTCTAGAGAGATAAAATAATAATAAATCCAATTTGACCAACTAGTGTTATACCTCTTATTTTTTCTCAAATAGAGGTATTATGACAACCACTTGCTAGCTGCTATTTATATTCCTCTTTTATATTATTTCCATACCTCAAAAACAGTTTGTTCACCTTGGGATCAATTACAATATTGCAGTATGGCGCATCTTGGTGGTTTTCATAGTAATTCTTGTGATAATCCTCTGCAGCATAAAAATTTCTAAAAGGGGTAATTTCTGTCACAATCGGAGCTTTGTAAACACCTTCTTCTTCAAGCTCCTTTTTTGAATTCTCTGCAATCTCTTTTTGTTTTTGGTTATGATAAAAGATTGCAGATCGGTATTGTGTACCAACGTCGTTACCTTGTCTGTTAAGAGTAGTTGGATCGTGTGTATGCCAAAAGATATCAAGTATTTTGTCAAAGAGTATGACTTTGGAATCGAATTCTATCTGGATTGATTCTGCATGTCCAGTTTTTCCTCCACATACTTCTTCATAAGATGGACTTTCAACGTTTCCTCCTGCGTAGCCGGGCAGAATAGATTTTATTCCTTTAATTCTTTTGAAAACTGCTTCACTACACCAGAAACATCCGCCGGCAAGTGTTGCGATTCCATTATTATTATTCATGATGTATTATTTTTGGCGGCTCCTCTACCTTTGAGATAAAACGTATAGATAGTGAGTTTACACATTCCCTGGTGTTTTTATCTGTCAAATGTTCACCGAGAAATTCATGTCCGAGATGTCCGCCACAATTTGCACATTCTATTTCTGTTCTTGTCCCATCAGGATCGGGCATTCGCCTTATTGCATTCTGGAAGCTTTCATCAAAGCTTGGCCATCCACATCCGGCGTCAAACTTGCTCTTCGATGAAAAGAGG
>JBPCNB010000305.1:0-4251 GCA_051001675.1 Nitrososphaeraceae archaeon
AGGCAAGAGCAAATATGAAGCCGCCGCGGCCTTCATTCCACGACAGAGAAAATGAATCTGGGTACAATATTATTGCAAAGAGAATAGGTGCAATTAGTGCTAGTACCGCAAATAGGTTAGGACCCCAAAACATGGAAATAAGTGACATGCTCTTTCTTGAACTGCTCTTGTCATTTAATTACTTCTCCGTTGCACGGGAGTCCCGTCAAAATTTTTACATTACTTCTTCTATTAGTGTTGTTTGTTAACTGTGACTATCTATAATTCTTAGCCGCTAGGAAATTGGATTGGATGGATGAATTGGAAAGCATATCGTCCAAATCGCACTCGCTAAATCAATTAGAGTGAGCAATCAAAAGCTAAAGTAAAATTCTTGTTGTTTTTTTGAGGTTAACCAAACTAGAAATCCCAATATTGTTGGTTGATAAAATAAGATGTTCCTTGCTTTAAATGATTGAATTGTCTAACTCCTGTTGACGTATGCTCTAGCTATAAGTCTGGCTATTCGGACAGGTTCGGGAATCGAACCTTGATGCGTAAAATGGTTAATCATAACAATAGAGTTTGACAGGCTCAATCCCCAGTGGCGTATAAATAATGATTTACCGGTCTTAAGTTTGATTTGTTGCCTTTCACCTAAATTGTGATATTGCTCTAACTTCGCATGCCAGTCATCCTGGAAAGCTTTTTTAATTGTATTTGCTATGCCTTCTGAATTTCTGAACGTTATCGCAATGACAGGAAGACCAGTGGATTGATGAATATTGTTTGCATCTATAATATTGTACATACTTATTATCGCGCCTCCAATGAAAATACAATTTACATCATTCCGTTGCATCCTTTCGTACATCGAAATTATGTTCTGAGTTGAATCGTTCCCTCTAAGTGTTGATTTTGTGATCCCAACACCGTCTATGATTAAGTCACGCCTCATCACCACACCTGCTAGAACTGCAGACTTGCATGATATTTTGAAACTCTCTGCTATCGCCAGTACTTGGATCCCTTTTTTTCCTGGCTGGAGCGGATTTGCCTTCGCCATTTCCCGGAACTAATTTCAGTGCGGAGATAAATTCGACCATGATTCCTTAGCGCTGGCTTGTCTCAATACCGTCTTTCCGATTTAAACTCAACCTCATGTTGCCGGCAGAAACAAGACCCAAGAAAACAAATGTCGCGGTTTTTATTATTGGTCCTATTAGCAAAATCTGTTGTTATTCTCCTCAAGGGCGAATACGAAACGTGACCCCTGGAAGTCAGTGGTTCCTTCCTTTTCCCAGTTCACCGCGTACCTATATGTCACGTTTTTGCCCATGACTTCTACACATTGTGGAAGACTACAATAAAGCTTCTCAACCTTCTCTGGATCCTTAGTCATAAGTAGCGATCGACGTCTTTTCATGAGGTACTTTAGTGCTACGTTCTTATGCGTGTGTCCTTCTACAGAGATCTTTTCTTCATTTGCGTTTATGGTAAATTGACGTTTTCCCAATCCAAACACATCGTATTTGTTGGGGCTTATGTCTTTCGGTGTCAATCTTCGTGTATCATCTCGTCAACAAAGTACCCACCTTAAATGGTTTTTAATCTGAAAAAGACAAATAGAAGGACTCGGCAACTTGAACGCCTGGTCGAAAAGGTTTATTATGAGTTAGCGCTTTTTCAACTCGTTATATCCTCAAACCGGTTCTAAACTGATCGACGTGGTTTTAATCTATATTTCGCGCTTTTACTAGCTGATCTGAGAGAAGGTGGTCTTCTGCCTGTGACCCAATCCTTTTGCAAAGGCTTTCTAGATCGACGAGCATTTTTTGGTAATCTGTTTCCATTTTTGCCAAGAAATAACTTTCCCTTCTTAGCTATCGCGCCCATAGGAGTATTATTGGATCGCTGCTTCCGTATTTGTTTCTATCTAATATCCCGACCCTGGGATAAGGGTATGTATGAACATTGGACTAAAATTAGCAACTGTCACGCAATATCACGTAATAAAATATGAGTTTTCGCCACTTGCAATTTGTATATCCACCATATTTAGACGTTGATCGTGGACGATCAGTAGGGTTTTCTCTACGTCGTATTTTCTGGGCAGGGTCTGCAGAAAAAAATTCAATGAGTAAACGTCTTCAAACGATTCTTCCTCGAGAACCTTCAAGTCTTTGTCACAGAAAACAAGGCCGACCTTATTCTCTTTTTTTATTATCTTGGCAATATGCATACAATTTCGTTCCTTTATTTGACCACACTTAAAGATTTATCCAGTTAAGGGCACAGAAGGCCATTCTATTTTTTCTTTTGCAATATGTCACTCTTGCAATGACTTGAGCATTATGACCAACATGTTAGCCTCCCCCTACTCCAGCACCAAAATGAGTCCAACTATTCTCTTCATACGTATCGATAAGTTCGTTTATCACGTCATCGAATGATAAATCGCGTTTTTTGAAATGCACAATGTCGTCCAGAACTGTAAACAACCTTCTATAAGTTTGATCTTGCAGATCTATTCTCTGTGTCATAAGTCCTCTCATTTCTTCTCAAGGTTCCAAAATATAGCTACACACGCTAGGTATTCCGTTACTTTTTATAGTAATCTAGAACACCAAAGAAGTTTGATAAACCGAGGCATTAAATGCACGTCATATTATCGTAATGCTGTCAGTAGCAAACTACGAGAGCAATAACACAGTATATCTGAACGTCTTTGTCCTGAAGTAGTGATTGACGCTTATCGAATATATCTTTGCCCCGAAAGTAGATGGGGTCGGCCGGATTCGAACCAGCGACCTCCAGCGCCCAAGGCTGGCATCCTACCAAGCTAGACAACGACCCCGAGCCGCATTGATGCTACCAACTATCGCTAAAGGACATAATTTTAAGTTTGTTTGATTGAAGACAATACCTTATATAGAATAGGGTCAAACCGCATTCAATGGATTTTTTTGAGTGCTATCTAAAGGCAGGAAGGATAGCATCAGAGCAGCGTGAAAAAGCAAGGCGGAAAGATCACGTTGGTGATACTCTATTAAGAATTTGTGAAACAATTGAAAGAGAAATAAAAGACAAGGGAGCATCGCCGGCTTTTCCAGTAAATGTTAGTCTGAATGAAATAGCGGCTCATTACACGGCCGAACCCCACGACGAAACGATAGTAAAAGAAAATGATGTACTCAAAATCGACATCGGGGTACAAATTGAAGGCTATATTGCCGATACCGCAGTCACGGTGTCCTATGATCCTCGACACGAGGCTTTAGTAAAATCGGCCGAGAATGCATTGAACGAAGCTGTTCGTATTGCTAGAGTCAAGACCCAAGCTAGCGATGTAGGAAAGGTCATTGAAAGCACGATAACAAAAACAGGCTTCAAACCTATCCAGAATCTGAGTGGGCACTCACTTGCACAGTATACGATTCACGCCGGCAAGTCGATACCAAACATTAGGACTATAGGATCTTCCTTCAGTTTATCTTCTAACCAAGCTTATGCTATAGAACCGTTCGTTACCTTGAAAGACGGTCAAGGGGTTGTTTATGAGGGGAACGTCCGCAACATTTTTGCAATAACGTCGAGAAAACCTGCCAGGGATGGAACTGTCGACGAATTATTGGCCTACATTTGGAATAAATTCCGAACTTTGCCTTTTGCACTAAGGTGGATATTGAATGTCTACGAAGAGAAAGAAGCCCGCCGGCTATTAGGCATTCTTATCAAGAAAAAGAACGTCCACGCATATCCAATATTAATTGAAGGAAAGAAACAGGTTGTCGCTCAGGCAGAACACACCATCATACCTTTGAACGGTTCTACGCGCATAGTAACACTTTAGAAACTCAAGCGGCTTGAAAGGAGTTGTTGAGATGTACTTTATCATATCAGTTACCCATATCCCCAGCTATTGAACCTGGAGCAATTACATGCAACGGCGCACGTTATTAATCAGTGTCAAAGTCATTTAAGTTTCCTGCTCGACTCGATTTTTAAATGCGATGTTCATTTCCAGAAGACTATTCTGAACTTCTGTACTCAATCTATCACCAGCTAGGACGATCGCTATGCCTGAAAATAACTCTGAATGCACGAGGCGAACACGATGCTCTGACGTTTCGTCCAATCTAAAAACTCTCTCTCCGGTAAGCAAACCAGGAAGAATTGACCTCCCTTTCCATCGTAGTTCATGATTTTCTTCAAACTTCGTGATTGTTGGTCTATAAACCCGTATTTTTCCTTTGTTGGTCTTAAGACTTA
>JBPCNB010000306.1:0-1202 GCA_051001675.1 Nitrososphaeraceae archaeon
ACTTCTATGTGAAAGGTATAGATAGGGAGATAATTTTTTATGAAGGGGCCTTTTTTCTTTGTGTTTATAATTGGGTCTCTCTAACCTATTCAACAGCTCATAATACGTATCAAAGAAAGAAACAGCATCCTTGATAAATCCTTTAACGTCAGATATCTCTTTTTGATGGATTCCATAAGATTTATCGTCCCATTTTAGATAATAGTTACCAATTTCTATTTTTGGCTTCTCAAAACCTTTAGGGACGATGTGTTCTCTTACTATTGTCTCTGGAATATACAAGAAATCTCCTATGTCAATCTAGTACATAAAGTCGATTTTTCTTTATTTTTATAGATGATAAGCAACTGGATTCAGAAGACAGTAAGAGGTCGGATCTTAGAATTGGAAAAAGTGTTGAATCCGCCTCAAGTTTTTCGGGTTATTCACATTACTTTATGCTAATATTTATTCTAACTGGTAATCCCGCCGACCTTATGAAAATACCAATACATCGGGAGCGGAGAGGATGCAGAAATAATTAACACGTTACTCAGTGTGGCATACGAACCAAAGAACATTGAAAATGTTAACCTTGACGAGCAACTTCTCATATGGATTGACGGCAAGGATTCTAGATGTTTGCAAGCCAAAGCTTTGTAGTAATCGGCTCTGATTTTGCTGACGATGCCATTTTTTTAAATGTCTTCTAAACTATGGCCTTTGTTTCACTCTTGTTGTGATCGGTTTTTTATATTTCCTCTCTCATAACATTTAGCCGAAATAATCTGCTATGACCAAAATGCAGAACTTGAAACATGCTGGTAACATAGGGCTAGCATGATTGCATGGATGCTCAAGAGTTTATTATTAAAACGTCCACGATATTACAAAAATGAAATAGAGTCCAAATTATCCATGATAACAGGCTCGATAATCACTATGTTATTATTTCTATTCATACTACTCTGGTATACAAGATAAAAGCAATAGATCGAAATATTTTCTCTTAAATTAGGGGCAAATGGACCAACTAGTGGAGTTTATCATATAAACAATTACATTGCGATTGTGCTAACTACTAATGATAGTTGTCCTCTATTCCAATACTTGCAGGTATTGTGATATTTGGCCTTTTGCATGGAGTAAATCCATCACACGGATGGCCTATAGCCATACTTTACTCCATGCGAAGCAAAAATCCATTGCTTAGTGGCATCATC
>JBPCNB010000307.1:0-3448 GCA_051001675.1 Nitrososphaeraceae archaeon
ATCCATTGGTATGTCTTTAATCCTCCTCATTTATTTAGGATATAGCTACCATTCTGCCTCTAGAAAGATGTTGTTATCGCTTCTGTGACTGCTAGTGCTTTTACGCCCTTATTGGAAAATCTGCCTGGTGTCATTGGCCATTTCTTACAGATGATATTAATACACCTTCAACTTCATTGCTCATCGTCATTGTCTCCTGGTTAAACTGAAGTTTAAAATTAGTCCAATTTAGATAATAGGCACGTAGGAATCGTTATACTTAAAAAGGTCAGAGTAGAGTAAAATCCTACACTTCCATGGCTGCAACAACTGTCAGCGGTATAATGAGGAAAAAATTAGAAACTATAAAAAACTCATCTCCTGTTCAAGAAGCAGCCCAGAAAATGAAAGATATGAATGTGAGTTCGTTGTTGGTCATTGATGCAGACGATAAACCAGAGGGTTTGGTCACCGAACGTGATTTAGTCTTAAAAGTGTGTATTAATGATATACGTGCAAGTACAGTGACAAATAAAGACATCATGTCTTCTCCTCTTATTACTATTGATTCTACGTCAGCTCCATCCACCGCGGCTGATATGATGTTACAAAATAATGTAAGACATTTACTTGTTGTGGATAGCCACAATAATGCAAACAAACCTATCGGTATAATTACCCCACTTGACTTTGCAAGAAATCAGGGATATCCTGGTAGTAAAGGAAATGCTATTGAAAAGTTGTTGGAATATTATATATAGAATCAACTCGATTTGTAGTTATTTCTCTCTTTCTTCTTTCTAAAATGGATATTTACCTATGCTTTCTTGTTAGATAACTTGTTTGCATTTTCGTATAAAAGGAGCCATTAATATAGTCACACAGCACATCACGTTCAAAGAAAATATGCATCAACATTATTCTTCTTTTTGTAATGTCCGAAGATTAGCTCGATAATACTACGCCATACCTATCACTGCCGGAAAATCTTGCTCCATGGATCCCCTCATTCCTTCGTTGTGCAGTCAATGCTTTTTGTTTTCAATTTTTCCTTCTACCAAAGAATTATTTGTTACTACCTTCACTTCTATTATTGAGTGCTGAGCTGTAGGTGCAGGTGGACTCGAAGGATAGATACCTGCATTTGAATATATTATGAATTCGCAGTCTACTATGGCAAAAACACCTGGATATTCCTGAGCTTCCAAGTGCTTATTTATTCCTAATATGCGGCCACTCTTTTTGTTACGATCGCAGTAGTTTTTGCTGTTTTAGGATTAGGTGTTACTCCCACAGACCATATTATGTCCTCATGATGGTTAGTGATTAACCATCATATATCAAATGAATATAGCGTGTAGTGGATATTTTATGACTTAGGACTGAATAAGAGATCTTGCTAATAGCAGAATATTTCTCTTTCTTTCTCTAATTCGGCGTATAGAATACGGAAGCCATTGGTTTCCATAAGGGATATATTCGGATACTCTAAATCCTCTTTTTAGAAGGTTTTCCTTCATTTCATTATGAATACCCATTAGCAATTGAAATTCGAATTTTCTCTCATCTTTACCATATTTTTTTGACAGCGTAATTGCTTCATCTATAAGTTTGGGGTCGTGAGTTGCAATTGCAAAGATTCTATCATTCGTATTGCTGTATTCAAACAGCGTTTTCATAAGTTTTGAAAAATTAGAGTTGATTTTGTCCATGGATTGAAATGCAATACTTTTATCTCCTCTATATGCTCCTTTGACTAACCTAACGTTCGCACCTTGCTCCATCAAATGCAGCAAGTCACTACTACTTCTCTTTAGGTAAGACTGTATTGTTACTCCTGTACTGTATTTGTAATCTCTAAGTTCTAGGTAAATGGCTATTGTATCCTCGACAAATGGGAATGATTCAATATCTATCCACATGAATCTTTCTATACTTTTTGCCTCTCTAGCGATTTGTCTAAAATTGTGCAAACAATTATCATAATCAATTCTTAGACCAATTTGCGTTGGTTTTACTGATATGCATCCATTGATTGTGTTACTCTCTAATAGATTGAGCAATGAGAAATATTCCTTTACTGTATTCTCTATTATCGTGCTACTAGTCGTGTCTTCACCTAGAAAATTCAGAATAGCGGATATTCCTTTACTATTGCAATCCTGGGCTGATGACAATGCATTTTTGTACGTATTACCTGAGACCCACTTTTTGGCTACCTTATATAACAGTCTTTGCAGCAAATCGGTGTTATTATCTAATTTTGAGGTTTTTGATAGAGAGACTCCTTCTGAATACCCGTATTTGGTTTTCATCACAATATATACATATTATACGTTATTCTACTATTAATTATTACTTGATCTAGCAAAGTCAAAAAGCAAATAAAATTAACATTTTATTTGCTTGCCAATTTACTTTAAGAATAAAAGTAGTCGTTGGCTAGATATTTAGAGAAGTTCTACAACTAAAATTCAAAAATGATTTCCGGAGAAATAGTAATTGATACATCACAAGACAGATATATTAACCTGGAACCTGATTGAACTTGATTACATACACTGATTATTTATTATTGAATTTACCATAAGGTACGAGTAGGTTGATACAACACTTGCACTTGTATTGTCCTTTATTTGCACGAATTGAACGAGGTAACAAAACCCGTCATCCTCAATCATTCTGAATCATTAGTTGAATACATATCGAGAAAAATCTAGATTTCATCATCAATTACAATTGTAACCTGTTTACCTTTGAGCTGTTTGACATCTTTATTAAACTCCTTTGGTGTCCACACGATTTTGGATATTCCCTTGCTTGCTTATTCTGCTAACATATACTACTCAGAATCTCTAACACCAAGACCATTTTAATCACTACAGAGGATTTTTTTGACCTAGTCCACATGGGCGTACCCAGTCAGTGTCTCTATTGACTATTTACAATATTTCATGAAAGTCTTCCTATTATAACCAAATGCTTAAAGACAAACAGAAGGTAAGATCTAGGATGTCAACTTTAGGAGATTCGAAAGTTAGGCTCTACTCATGTCGTCATTGTGGAGCTGAATATAAAGCATATCCACCTGATGACGTTCATTCAGAATCTGATGTAAATGAAATTGCTGATAGTATCGGTATTCCTTATCACTGCATAAAATGCGATAAGGAAAATAAATTGTCTTGGGGAAGACCTATGACTTAGCAATTTTTTGTATTTCTCATTCTATTCTATAGTATAGAATTCGGAACCCTCGAGTAAATCCGAATATAAATAACTGAGTAAAAATAAGATCAAATCTATCACACATGATATACAATAGGCGTAATCGAGTTACAAAATAAGCACTCTTACAACGTATTTTTATGACAATGTTTCTTCAGTCTTTAATGAACCCATTGTTAATACTACCAGATACTACAATACATTTTTTAGCTTCAGAAGAAAGTAGAAACCTTGGTAACAT
>JBPCNB010000308.1:0-4690 GCA_051001675.1 Nitrososphaeraceae archaeon
GGTAAGTGTTGTGGATACAATGTTCAAAGCGTAGATTGGGTAGGGGCAGGTGGGGAATGTTCTGTTCGGAAAGTTGTCTAAATAAATTTTACAATGAGAAAATCTCGATTAGTGTAAAAACAGGAAACAAATACAATGAGAGTGAAGCGTAAGATGCTCGCGTTAATCCTCTCACTAGTAATTTTCATTGGATTTACGATAATATTCCCACTTTGGTTCATGGTAGCAAATGGTTCGACTTCTGATATTGCAGTATTGGAGCAAGAAATTCCAGCAACGAATGTAACAGCGCCACCAGGGAATATGACAATGCCAGAACCTACCGATTATTGCTTCGAAGGCTTTAGATGGATAATACCCAATTATGAAGAAAATTGTTTAGGCGAGGAAAAAGAGAATAAACAAACCGCGGGGAATATTCCCGCGAATTTCGATAAGAATGAATTAAGCTATAATAACTCTGCTTATACAACCCCAACACTCAGTGAGATTAAGACATTCAACGAAGCAAGAGAATCCAATGAAAAACTAATTGATGAATTAGCTAAAGTCCTCAGTTGTGATATGACGAGTTTATGTGAGTTAGTCTTCGGAGGGCACGGGATAATCAAGCTGGAATTTTCTGATGGAAATGAAGATTCATTTAGACTAGACTTTATTGGTTTAGGTCAAGCAAGAGAGTTAGTAGAAAATATAGAAGAGGTAGAGGTAGAGGCAGAACCAGAAGAGGAAAAAGAAGATACAAATAGAGACACTAGGGATGAAAGAGATAATGATCCGGAGCCACCTATTGAAGATCCCCAAATTGAAAAACCACCTATTGAAGAGCCAACACCACCTGAGGATTCAGAAGGAGAGGAAGAACCATTTATACCACCACCTGAAAACAACGACGGAGAATTCTAACCATGATAACTTGGAAATCTAACCAGGAACGTAAAGAATTCAAGGAAAATATAACCATTGCATCAATAATTATGATTGTAGCGATCCTAATTTCAGTGGTGAATTAATGAAAGAATGATTAGAGCAATAATAGGTATTGTAATGGTGATAATAATTGGTTATCTGACGATCACATCCATTCAAAGATTTATGCAAGCGAGAGAAGACGTTGACAGAGCGCAAAAAGAAGTTGACAGAACCACTAAAGAATATGACGAAGCGATAAAAGAGTTGGATGATTTAATAACGGAAGATCAGGCACAACGTCAAGCAGAGACATCATACTATGAGTCACATGGTTGTTATACGACAGTTAGAAATACGTGGTCTTGTCCTCTTGGGGTGCAGCAATACAATAACTAATTTGCAACGAGATTGCACCTATTCCCTTTACTATCTACCCTTACGTATGTATATTTACATATGAATAACTCAAACAAAAACAAAACAAACGTAACGTCGGGACATATTTTAAATCGACTGTCTCTCCGTTTCGTGAAACAAGACCTTAGTGAAATACTACGAAATATAGACTCAGTATGGATGAAAATAGAAGATAACGAACTAAAGTTAATGTTATCTATCGCAAAAGATGAAGTCGAAGAGGTATATGATGAGATAAGAGATAGAGAGGAAAAGGTTGAGGGACTCATAAAGAGTATATCTTCCTAATCTTACCTCTTTTGTTTATATCTTAATGATTATCACTTCTCAATGAAAGTATATCCATATAATTCAGCAAAGCAAAATGATGATGATACTGTTCCTAATCTATATGAGATAGTGTATTTCTATGATCCTTCAGTTCCTGATGCTAAGCCTGTAATAAAGCATACACATTATGAAGAAACTTGGAACAGAGCACAAACTGCGTTACATAAAATTGACAAATATAGGCAGGAAAAAATAGTAGTATCAGATGAGATTTTAAAGATAATAGAAGAGATAAAGCAAAACCATATGCCGGTGACTACCAGAATAAGTGTTTAGTGTTAAAAAGTCGTACACTTTTTGTTTTTGCTAACTACCTGTTTCCATGTGGGATCGTTTTGGCATGGTAGAATATTTGATCATATGACAGGTGTGAATGGGTAGTGTCATGACATTGATGTCATAGTAGAGTAATCAACCAATAGCAAATGAAGGAAATTCAAGAACGAAGTGGAACTAATGGATCACCGTCGCACAGTACTTATATCCTGTTATACGACAAAAATTAGACAGTTAATATGATGAGAACAACAGTGAAGACGGACAAAGACCCAATTTAATTAGTAAACCATAGCCGCAATAATACCTATAATAATTATGCTTGTTTAAAGTTATGTAAATAAAAAGATGCTTAAGGACTATTTTGAAGATCCCTATAAGCTAGGTATGGTAGTTTATCACATTCCTTTCGTGCCCACTGCACTCCTTCATCTGTAAGCCTTACCATATTAGTAGACCGGTCGTATTCTATCCTTTGCAGTCGCTGCTGTTCAAGGTCCTGGATTAATTCTGCCCTTGCTTGTTGTTGGTCATCAAACCCTTTCATCTCAAGTTTACCATATACTTTATCAGCATCAAAACGCCTATCCCTTACGCCTCTCGCTAAGAAAAATAGGATGCAAACAAAGCGATTACCATGATCTTCAAGCAATTCTGGATTGCTATACGATACCATACCACATCCTTACTCGAGTTTCTATTATAAGATTTTTCTGATCCGTCGTTAGATTGCTTTAGGTTAGGTGGAAGTTCTAGTCCTCTCCTACCTTATCAAGAAGTCATTAATTGTTCTGCTTTGGTAGGTCGACGGTAGTATTTCTCCTCGTAATTCTTTGTTTTTAATTCAGTGATACTGTCTAGTTGTTGTCCTGTATAGTTTTTCTCACCTAAAAGATACTTGGCGCATTCCACTTCTAGAGAAATATATTTCATATCCAGACTTATATTGCACTGATCCATTCTTTGTTAAGAATGAAAATTCAGACTTTAGAAATAAATAATTTTAAGGGCTTGAAAAAATTTAAGATTGAGATTTACCTGACTATGTAGTCCTCACAGGTGAAAGTGGAGCAGGGAAATCATCTATACTCCATGCTATAACTTATTTGAAAACAAAAATTATTTAACAGAAAACAACAATCTTAAAATAATCACGGACTTTGCTGGTATTCAAGCCATCGTCATCGGATAATATGAAATATCTCAATGATCAATCTAATGATGTGGTCGACAAGGGAATCTATTATTTTTATGGAATAATTATCATACTGTTAGTCACAGTTATCTCTGTTTATGATATAGCCCTAACTACTACTACCACTACTACTATATCAAGTACATCATATGCAGCTACGGCTTTCAGTAACGAATCGGCAGCAGATGAACTTAACATAAATGCATCCGGAGTCACAGCGCTTCAATCATCTGAGCCGACGTTGCAAGAATTCCCTGTTCCATCGGGCTCCCGTCCTCATGATGTTGCACCTGCTACGGATGGAATTGTGTGGTATACCGCTCAAGGATCTGGTGCGTTAGGGCGGCTTGACACATCCACCAACCAGACTCATAACATCGCTCTTGGTCAGGGTTCTGCTCCTCATGGAGTAATTATAGGGCCTGATGATGCACCTTGGATTACAGACGGTGGACTGAATGCAATTGTACGAGTTGATCCAGAAACTGGGGAAGTTAAGGTATTTCCCCTGCCAGAAGACACTGGCTACGCTAACCTCAACACAGCTACTTTTGATAAGAATGGAACCCTGTGGTTTACTGGACAAAGCGGGATTTATGGTCGGTTGGATCCTGCTGACGGACAAGTGGAGGTCTTTGATGCACCTCGTGGGCAAGGACCTTACGGTATCTCAACTGCTCCTGATGGTTCAGTTTATTATGCGTCACTAGCGGGAAGCTATATCGCTCGTATTGATTTAGAAACAGGAGCTGCAAATATACTAGAGCCTCCAACTCCAGATCAGGGAGCACGGCGTGTTTGGCCTGATTCGCAAGGACGGATTTGGGTGAGTGAGTGGAATGCAGGACAGCTGGCTGTCTATGACCCGGCTACACAAGAATGGAAGGAGTGGCGTTTACCGGGCAGCAATCCAATGGCCTATGCCGTTTACGTCGACGATAAGGACATGGTTTGGTTGAGTGATTTTGGAGCAAATGCCATGGTACGATTTGACCCGGTGCAAGAGACCTTCAGCACGTTTCCATTGCCCAGCCCTCAGGCCAACGTGCGTCAGATTCTGGGTCTGCCGGGTGAGTTATGGGGGGCTGAATCCGGATCAGACAAACTGGTTGTTATTAGAACTGGCAATTGAGAACTTCAAAACTGAAGTTGTATATGATAAGGATGAAATAAGTCTTATCGTGCTAGCTAATTAGTAATAGTAGTACATGTGGCTAGCTTTTTCACGTCTTCGTTCCATGCTGCCTTCCTGCATTCCTGTCGGTTAACACCTGAAATGAAAGTACTGCAGCTGTCAACGACCATCCTACAACACTTTGTATAACAAGTGCTTCACAGCCCCTTTTACTATCGTCACCATTGTATTCATAAATTTGTGACGTGATATTAAGGAACTTTATTACCACGATTTGGCTACAATAAAATCCTAAGAGGGATTATCAATAAAAGCGGTTAATACTTGAAGTCCCTTATTTAGACCTATTTGTGATCCTCTCCATCTCCTAATGTAGTGTCATTCGTTATAACGCTAGCACTATTTGAGATAGCTTCCCATGGTAT
>JBPCNB010000309.1:0-1345 GCA_051001675.1 Nitrososphaeraceae archaeon
TTCTAAGCCAGAAACGTTACTTGTAGCACAACCATTTCCTTCATTTCAATCAATAATAGACAAAAAGTCTAAGGAGTAAATAGAATAAATGGTAACAAATAGAAATACTACTACAAAAGTTTCAGTAAAACAATCATTAATTCAACGGCTGAGATCAATGCTCACATCAATCAAATTAGTATTCTCCAACTGGGCATATATTGCTCTTGCAGGAACAATAGCAGCAATATTTTGGATAGTATTCAACCTCTTTGAGCAATTACTCTTTTTCTCTCCTATTGTGGTATTCTATTTACCAGAGGATGCCATTACAGGCTTTATTTTATCAAATATAACAGCAATTCTTTTGGGAATGGTAGTGAGTATGAATGTTTATGTGCTTAGGGACTCAAGAGGTGTGAAATTTAATGCAGCCTCTTTTTTCTCTGGCTCTTCCTTAGGCATTCTTTCTAGCACGTGTGCAAGTTGTTCTTCACTTGGCTTTCTTCTTGTATCTGTATTGGGCGGTGCAGGAATAACTCTATCTACCGTCCTGTCAAATTATCAAACTCCACTAAGAATTGTCTCAATAGCACTCCTATTTTGGGCCTATTACTCAATAAGCATTAGATTAACAAGGAGTTGTAATGTTGTATATGGTAAATCAGAACATGACTGCTAAGTTTTCATAAATTTTTCCTCAAGAGTAAAGCAATGACTGAGGTTCCAATAAAAGTAGCAGTCCAATATAGCCATAAATTTGTCATTACGCCAGACGTGTGCAGCTAAATTCTGCATGCAGGATTCATAGAGACACCAGATATGAATGCTATTAAATTAGGAATGAATAACTTAGGACAAAATGATTTATCCATACAACTCATATTGACTATTTTTGTGACATGACAAAGATATGCCAAAGTTGTGCCAACGTAGTTAGCCTCAACAATGAAACAGGCTAATTCTTTTATTGCTCATTGTAACTGCTTTAAAAGAAGCCAAAGTGAATCAGGACATTAAGATAAGAAAAATTCTGATCACTCTTTTCTTCTTCCTTCTTGCTGGACTTTGTGAGATAGGAGGAGGTTATCTAGTCTGGTTATGGCTGAGGGAAGATATGAGTTGGATGTTGGGCGCTATTGGTGGTCTTATCTTATTTCTATATGGAATCGTCCCGACTTTTCAGCCTTCTTATTTTCATAGAATCTATGCTGCATATGGAGGAATATTTATTGTCATGGCATTACTCTGGGGTTTAACTTTTGAAGGCATTGTTCCCGATACGTTTGACATTATAGGTGCTGCAATGGCTTGTGTCGGAGTAGCAATCATATATTATGCACCTAGAAGAGGAGAAGAAAAATTA